>JBPYDQ010000768.1:0-2132 GCA_051986135.1 Terriglobales bacterium
GCTTCTGGTGGCTTCCCTCAGTTGTTGGGGAGATCCCGTCCTGCCGCATCTCATCGGCGATCACATGGTCCTGCAACAGCAACGCGAAATACATATATGGGGGCAAGCGGATCCAGGAGAACAGATAGCGGTAACCCTCGCGAGCCAAATGCGCACAACGCAGGCGGAGGCAAACGGGCATTGGTCCGTGCAACTGCCGCCCATGCGAGCAGGCGGGCCGTTTACGATGTCAATCAAAGGCAAGCGCAAAATCACTTTGAAGGATGTCATGGTTGGCGAAGTTTGGGTCGCTTCCGGCCAGTCGAACATGACTTTCTCGCTCAGCGGTTCGACCGGGGCAGCCCAAGAAATTCCACGAGCCGATTATCCGCGAATTCGATTATTCACAGTGCCAAGGACAGTTGCGCCACAACCGCAGGCGGACACGCTTTCAGCAGCGTGGCAGATTTGCACGCCGGACTCGGCGAAAGAGTTCTCCGCCGTCGCGTACTATTTTGCTCGTGATCTTCACCGCAAGCTCGACGTGGCGATAGGAATTATCGAGAGCGCATGGCCGGGAACGGCCATTGAAGAATGGATGGCACCGGAGGCTTTGGCGCGTATTGAAAAACCAGGGAACCAAGCTGCTCCCGTGGCCCGCGTCCCTTTCAATTTGCAATTCGACGACTTTGAACTGGTCCGAGCCGACGGACACAAAGCTGAATCGTTCGCCAACTTCGACGACGGGACATCGCGCGACTCAACGGGCGGCGGTTGGTCCTACAGCTGGGACTCGGCTCCGGACGCGTCTTTTGAGCTGGTATCTCCTGGACGAGGACGAGGCTATGCTGCGCAGGTCTCGGGCACCCTTGATGCTTCAGCCGAGTCGCGTCTCGGCGCGCGGTTCCACGCGGATTATTCCCCAGCAGATCTGAGCGCTTACGCGGGCATTCAATTCTGGGCGCGCGGTAACGGGTCGTTTCGCCTGCTCATGCTTCAATCGACTGTTACTGATGGGGACGACTACCGCACTCAGTTGATGCAGGTTGGTCCTGGCTGGAAGGAATTTTTCATCCCATTCAAAGATCTCCGCCAGGACGGTTGGGGCGTGGTCGAGAACTTTACTCCATCAGCACTGCTAGGCTTTGCGATCGAGTGCCTGCCACCAGGTGGATATCCGCCACGACCTGCGTCGGGTTTATACGAAGGAATGATCGCGCCCTTGTTGCCGTATGCGTTTCGCGGCGCTCTCTGGTACCAAGGCGAAGGCAATGCACTCGATGCATTCCGTTACCGCAAGCTGCTTCCCGGTTTGATCGAGAACTGGCGTCATGCAACGCATGCCAATCTTGTATTCCTCATCGTTCAACTTCCCAATTATGGCGCGATTCCACAGCAACCCGCTGACTCGGCATGGGCGGAGTTGCGTGAGGCCCAGTTCCTCACAGCCAAAGAGGTTGCGAATACCGGCCTTGCCGTAAGCATCGATGTGGGCGATCCAAATGATCTCCATCCGCACCGCAAAGCAGAGGTCGGTGAGCGGCTTGCGCTCTGGGCGCTGGGTACTACATACCAGCAGCACCTTATTTACTCAGGGCCGATTTATCGCCGGGCAGAACTCGAAAGCGGGAGAATTAAGCTGCAATTTGATCACGTCGGAGGCGGACTCGCTGGAGATGCAGATGGTCACGTGAAGGGATTTGCGATCGCAGGCGCCGACCGCAAGTTTCACTGGGCTGAGGCTATGATTCAGGGCGACTCCGTCGTCGTCTCAAGTCCTGACGTGCTCCAACCCCTCGCGGTTCGCTATGCCTGGGGAGACAGCCCCATCTGCAATCTCCACAACCTAGAAGGGCTGCCTGCGTCTCCCTTTCGTACCGACGCGTGGCCGGAAATCACGCAAAGCCGTTCAAGATGACTTCAAAGCGAAGGATTGCGTTTGTGACCAGTGCTGTAGGATGAACATGTCACAAGAGGAGACCGTAAACAGATACTAACGCAAACTAACCAATATTCCAGCAGCGAAAATCACCCACTTCGAGCGCCCTTCCCCGAACAGACCCGGCCGTACGCCAAGCAGGCCTAAGAACGCTGGATAAAATCGGGTATAACCTCGAACCGTCGCGAGCAAAGAGTCAACTGTAAGTTGGATC
>JBPYDQ010000769.1:0-3303 GCA_051986135.1 Terriglobales bacterium
CGAGGTCCTGATCAAGGTGCAGGCATGTGGCGTCTGCCACAGCGATGTGTTTGTGAAGGAGGGCCTCTGGCCGGGACTTCAGTATCCGCGGGTTCCCGGGCACGAAGTTGTTGGCGTGATCGATGAACTCGGCGCGGGTGTTACGGCGTGGACGAAGGGGCAACGCGTGGGGGTCGGCTACCACGGCGAGCAGGACAATACGTGTGTCGAGTGCCGCCGCGGACCTTCCTTTACTGCCGGAACCCTCAGTTTGCCGGCTTTAGCTACGACGGGGGATACCAGCAATACATGGTCGCTCCCGTCGAAGCACTGGCGGCGATACCGGACACACTCAGCGCCGCCGAAGCAGCGCCGCTTCTGTGCGCGGGAGTTACCACTTTCAATGCCTTGCGACGGTAAGCTTGTCCCCGTCGGGGCGAGTGATTGCGGGTTGCGTGGCGGCGGAAATTGCGAACATCGCCAGGGAGAGCACTGGGACCTACATCGCTCGATGCATGCGGAGATCTCCTTGAATTCTGAAGTGTTGGACGATGCGCCACGACCCGCCACACGACTGGCTGCTCTCTCGTTCCCGTATCTGCCAGCGCAAAACACCGCAACTCGCAAAACCGGTAGGTGAGGCGCATAGTTGTTCCTGCAGCTGGCCCGCCAGTCCTCTCCGCTTTCAATAAAAGAGTTAATGCATCGGTGCATATACGGAACTTGGAATTGAAAAGTAGGATCTCCTGGTGGCTCGTTACGCTCCGCTACTTGAGCGCCCAGATACCGGGCAGCGTCTTCGCCGTGACGATGAGCGGGCAACATAGATTCATTACACCTCCGAGAAACCTATAAGTAGTTACCGAATGCACAATCCATGCGTGGGATAGCCGTACAAGTGGCCGGGAGGTGAGCCGCAAGGGGTCTCTGTTTCAGGGAAATGTGGTTGATTCGTTGGGGTTTTGAGATTCTTGCTGCATCAGACCGATTTTGGGTGCCACCATATTCGTGGACTTCGGCTAACCTCCCGCAGTGAGGCGGCAACACAGCGGATCACATCCGTTAAGGCCCTGCACTGGTCCAATCGAAATGCCTTGGTGCTTTACTCCAACTGAACGTTATCGACCTGGAAATCGAACTTTCCCGCTCCTGGCCCACCCACAAACAAAATCGCGGAAACATCGTGGCCGTCGGCTCCATTGAAGGCGGAAAAGGCCAAGCTCACTTTTTTCCACTCCGGTCCAGCGATGAACGGCTGCTGCGCAGGAATTCTACCCCCGCTCTCCGTGAACACTAGTACCCGGTATGTCTGACCGTCACCTTTGGAGTAGAAGGAAATACTTTTCTTTGACGACAAATTCGCCGGGACAAACGGTTGCTGACCGGGCGACCACATTACACCCGCCCAGGCGTAGGCAAGTCCCCCATCAATGACACCCGAGATTTCCAGTGCGTGCTTACCTCCTTCAGTGCCGCCATCAGTTATTTTCATTTCTGCACTGGATTTGCCACCTGCAATAGCATCGGTCGAGATCATCCATCCGGTGCCAAACTTAGCCGACGGGTTCGCCTCTTCGAAGTCGCTGATCAGTCCCGTTCCGAGTCCCGAGGGCACGGTCTGCACGGTTTTGGTAGCTTCTTCTTTAGCTTTTTCAATACTGGCGCGATAGCTGGCCCGGTCGTCCTCCACTCCGAGCTTCCAGACAGAAACGATGTCACGTGTTGCTGTGATGTCGCGCGTCGGATCGCCCTTAACCAGGAGTAAATCGGCACGCTTGCCCGGAGCAATCGTGCCGCGATCGTCAAGATGAAATATGGCGGCGGGGACGGAAGTCGCTGACGCGAGCGCTTCTTGCGGAGTGAGGCCCGAGCGAACCAATAGCTCGAGTTCGCGATGGACGCTGGCGCCGTGAGACGTGCCGGGATTGGGTGCATCGGTGCCTGCAAGGATGGGAACGTGAGCAGCTTTCAGATTGGCCACGGTTTGCTCTGCATATTTCTCGCTTAAGCGGGTTGCAGGTTTACCCAACGTTCGCTTCAAGTTTGCCATATCCGCGCTCGTAAGATAGGGCGCCAGGCGAGGATCTGTCGTCAGCGATTCACCGCCCGGAACTCCGCTTACGCTTTCAAGAACGTCTAAGGTTGGAACGACGAAGGCATGATGGGCCGCGACAAAGTTCGCAAAATCAGGCTCTGGAACGCTGTCTGCGAACAAGTGCGCCAAGCCGTCAGCGCCGGCTTCGACAACCGCCCGAGCATCCTGCTGTCTGGCGATATGAACTACAGTGAGCTTGCCTCGCCGATGAGCAGCGTCAATCAGGGCTTTCACCGTCTCGATGCTGAGTGTCGGGCTGTGGCTTCCGTATGCGCTCCTGTCGTCGAAGATGATCTTGATGTAGTCGGATCCTTCCGCTATACGAGCGTCGACCCAGGCTTGTGCTTCCCCGGGCGAAGTGAGCGTCGGAATTTGGAAGCCGTACTCAGTCCCGTGGCCGCCAGGCACAGTCGCCAATGTGCCCGCCGAACGAAGGTCAGCCATATCCAGATCGCGGCCCTCGGCTTCCTCTTTTCTGATCTGCTGCACATACTTGACATCCGTGAACATGTCGAGTTCGGTGGTGACTCCGAATATCTCTGCCTCCTTGAGCGCAGTGCCCCAGGTATGCGTGTGGGCGTCGATAAGGCCTGGGAGCAGCGTTTCTCCCGTGCCATCGATGACTCTCACATCTGCTGGGAAATTGAGGGTTTTAGCTACGGCTTTGACCGTCCCGTTCTCGACCCAAACGTCGGCCTGCTCAAGCATCCTTTGTCCGTCAAAAAGTCGGGCGTGTTGGATCACGAAGCTGTTGCTGTTGCCCGCTCTTACAGGAAGGAACGCAGGCGCGGCAAGCAGCAGGTAGAAAGCAATCCAGCCAAGAGCTTTGAGCGTTGCGGCAACTCGTGATTGCATGACATTTCTCCATATGCACAATTCAGCGCGACCTTTCGGAAACGAGGCCCATCATCTCCGGAGTTCGCGTAGCGCGGTTCTCGCATCAAAAGGGTCCGCCGTTATTAGCTTGCTTCACTCGTTGTGCGCTGTAGTTAACTAGTGGAAAATCCCGATTGGGGCCATTAAATCTGTAAACCCCATAAACTATTGAATTATCGTGGTATCCGTATAAATCAGGGTTCAGCCGCCTCCATGTTTGATACAGTCCCGCGACAGGAGCAATCGCTTTCGGCCCCAGCTCTCAGGTTCTGAGCGTTTCCGCCGCTCGCTCGGCGGCTGCGTCTCCCTGTTCGTGACCAGGGTCTAAGCGCTAACAGGTAGATGTGTGCGCC
>JBPYDQ010000770.1:0-2793 GCA_051986135.1 Terriglobales bacterium
AACATGTCTTCGAAGTCGCATGTGCACTTCGCCTAGACGAAACCTTAGCCTGCTCCACCAGCCGCCTTGCGGCATGCGGGGGGCGGCCCGCTGGCTGCGGGTCGACCGTTCCAGCAGCCGAATCCAACCCCCTGCCGTTGATGAGTGCCCGCCCAATATAGTGAATTATGCGGTTTCCCACTTTGCCATCGTCTTTGCACGCTCTCTACGCCGGGCAACCGATCCGAAGTCGAGGTCTCAGCGCTGGTTAGTTAATCTCGGGTACCTGGCTTGAGATGCTGGTTCTCTAGCTCCAGAGGGTAAGTCTCGAGCGGGTGGTCGATGGTTACTGCCCAGCCCGCTTTTCATCCCGCCTTAACTTCTAGTTGCTGAGATTGCATGCGGCGAAACTGGGCACAGATTGTCCGGATATCGGTAAATAAGGCATCACCCGCAAATTGGAGACCGGCGATCGAGCGGGCCGCTGCATCGCGTTGGCCAAAGCCACAAGCGTCGGTAACCACAACCGGGATGTAACCCAGATCAGCGCCCTGTCGCACGGTGGGTTCAATGCCGATTTCCATCGCAATTCCGACGATGACAAACGCAGTGATGCCGCAATCGCGAAATGCGATGTTCAGCGGCGTGGCTTCGAACGCGGACATGGTGATTTTGTCGAATACTGCCTCGCTGGGGAGGGGATTCAGTTCGGGAATTAGTCGAAACCCCGGCGAGTCCCGCAGGAACCAAGGCTTGACATCATTCACGGATTTCGCGTGCTGCCAGGACATAGCCATTCGCAGCTGGGACACGCCCATAATTTCCTTGGGGAGGGACATATGGCGGGTGAAAACAACTCGAATTCCCGCTTGGCGGGCGGCCGCCAGAACTTGAACAACTCGGGCGGTTATCTCGGCGCCATTTTCAATCTGATTAACAATGCCCACTTGCATGTCGTAAACGATCAGCGCCAATTGTGTCGGATCACAAACCTCTTCCAAGGTTTGTGGAATTCTTAATCCGAAGGCTCGCTGCATAGTAATTTCACCTCAAAGATAATCGAGCAACATTCTAATGAACAAAATGTCTCTTAGGGAACGGCCCACGCTTGTGCTTCATTCCGAAAGCATGGGACCGGCCAAGCGCAATCAAGCCCGCCGTTTCCCAAATCTCGGCCTAAGTTTCTGTCTCCGAATCAAACACCTGCAACCCAAAAAGGTCATTGACCCAATTGCACCCGTCACATTGGACGCAGGGAGGGATGAAGCGGACATCCCGTTGCTCGTACTCTTTGACAATCGGCGCTTGACACCTGCTCGCGAGGCGCAAGCACTTCCGGCCGCTGCTGTAGGTCATCGGCGGACACGAGTTAACGTTTGCAGAAATTGGCAAGGAAGATGGAGAGCGGCTGCCGACGCCGGGAGACGTGGAAGCTGTTGGGCGCGGACTTGCCATCCAGAGGGTCTGCCGACTGAGATTGACGACGAATCTACCGAAGCCGCTTAGAGTGACAGCGTGCTCGCGGTTTATGCGCGCTGACGCTCGAGGGCCAGCAGCTTCTCCTTGCGCTCGATTCCCCATCGGTACCCGCCCAGGTCCCCATCCTGGCGAATCACTCGATGACAGGGAATCGCTACAGCAATCCGATTGCTGGCGCAGGCTTGCGCCACGGCGCGAGTCGCTTTCGGTTCGCCGATGGCATCGGCCACTTGACTGTAGGAGCGTGTGGCGCCGTAGGGGATGGTTTGCAAGTATTCCCAGACGCGGCGTTGGAACGCCGTGGCCTGAATATCGAGCGGCAGAGCCGAGTTCAGCTTGTGGCCGCGCAGGCGGTCGAGCAGAGCCTGTTTCCAGGCGCGCAGGCTATGGTCATCGCGCTGGCGCCGGGCAAAGGGGAACTCGTGCTTGAGGCCCAGCTCCAGCTCTGGCTCGGAATCGCCGAACTGGATCGCGCAGAGTCCCTTGTCCGTGGCGGCCACCAGCATGCGTCCCAGGGGCGAATCGGCGAAGGTATAACGGATGCGCATGGCGATGGCGCCGCGTCGATACTTATCCGGAGTCATGCCCAGGTGGGCCCAGGTGCGTTCGTACAGGCGGCTGCTCGAGCTGTAGCCCGCGTCGTACATGGCGCGCGTGACCGAGTGTCCCGCCTGCAGGTTTCGCTTGAGCTGGATCATGCGGCAGGACTCGGCATAGGCATGCGGCGTAACGCCCAGGACAGACTTGAAGGTCCGCTGCAGGTGAAAGGCGCTTTGGTGGAAGGTCCGGGCCAGCCGATCCAGGGTGATAGATTGGTCGAGGTTGCCTTCGATATAGCGGCAGATTTCACGGACCCTTTCGACTTGTCCGTTGCCAGAAGCTGCGCGGGGACGGCAGCGCAGGCAGGCGCGGTAGCCCGCTCGCTCGGCCTGGTCAGGAGTAAGATAGAACGCTACATTCTCGCGCCGCGGACGGCGCGCGGCACACGACGGACGGCAGTACACCCCGGTGGTCGAGACGGCAAAAACAAAATGGCCGTCCTCGGCTTGATCCCGGTTCATCACGGCCTGCCACCAGTTCTGTTCGCGAGTTGCCATTGCTGACGTTTCCTGTGATTCGAGTATCGCATTAGTCATGGGCTAAACATAGGCTTGCCGGATCACTTGGGCTATCTGAATCTTGCCCTCAAACGATGTTTGTGACCTCAGGCTTCGGTCTGTCCAGAAGCCAAGGTAATTCAATTGTCGATCGTTGCATCCAAATCCCGCGAGACAGTTACCTTGTGTCGGGCCGAGCGAGGATCTAGGTTCACCCTCTCGCTCACAAGAACCCAAG
>JBPYDQ010000771.1:0-8622 GCA_051986135.1 Terriglobales bacterium
AAGCTGCTGATGCAGGATAGACAAACTCAACTGTCGTAATTTGCCGAAAGCACTCATTGTCTGTATTTTTGTATGATCCAAATCGAGGAATTCAACAAGCTTCTGCGCCAAGCTCGTTCGGCAGCCAAGAGGGCGGGCATCAAAAGGGCAGGTCTCAAGTCTGCGATTGCCAAAGTCCGCCATCGCACAAAGTGAAAATCAAGGCGATCCTCGACAGGGACGTCTTTATTTTAGGTGTGTTTTGCAAGGGCCCTCCATTTGAGATTCTCAAAGCGTGGCAGGAACAGCGCTTTCGCCCTGCGATATCGCTGCCCGTTTTGCACGAATGCCGTCGCGTCGGTGACGAGTTTCGGAGGGTTCGCTTTACGGAATCCGTTAAGCACCGTTGTTCTTGTTACGAATCAGAGACAAAAACTCAGTGCGCGTTTCCTGCTCGTTACGGAAGCAACCTAACATAGACGATGTCACCGCTGCGGAATGCTGTTTCTCGACGCCGCGCATCATCATGCACAGATGCCGCGCCTCGACTACTACCCCCACGCCCAATGGCTCTATCGCTTTTTGAATGCTCTCCGCAATTTGTGTCGTCAGTCGCTCCTGAATTTGCAGGCGGCGTGAAAAAATTTCGATCAGCCGAGGAATTTTGCTGAGTCCGATTACCTTGCCATGAGGAATGTAAGCTACATGTACCTTTCCAAAGAAGGGCAAGAGATGATGCTCGCATAGGCTGAACATCTCGACGTCTTTGACGATGACCATCTCGTCATAGTGCACCGTGAATAGCGCACCCTTGAGCAAGGCCTCGGAATCCTGCTCGTACCCGCGGGTAAGATATTCGAAAGCCCGGTGCACGCGCGCCGGCGTCCGGTTCAACCCTTCCCTGCCGGGGTCTTCGCCCAGTCGCACCAGCATCTCGCGGACTAGATCTTCAAAACTGGCTGCGGTTAATGTAAGCGATTCAGTAGTCTTCATGGGATCCATAATGATAAGTTCGTAAGTTTATGATTTGAAAGACTACAAACTCTCCCCCTCTCCTCTATATTCGAAGGAATTCATTAGTGTTTCTTCCAGCCTCACCTTTTCCAGATGAGCGGCGCGGAATGCGCGCCGCAAAATATCGTAGATGAGGACACACAGATTCTCCGTGGTCGGCACAATGCTGTTGAAATGCCCCAGGGTGTTCAGATTCTCGTGGTCAAAGCGCTCCAGCACTTGTTCTCGAACCACCTTGTCCAGATCCGCCAGATTGCACACCATTCCCGTGCGCCGGTCCACCCGCCCGCTGACGGTGACCTCGAGCGCATAGTTGTGGCCGTGACCGTGAGGGTTGTTGCATTTTCCGTAAGTGGCGCGATTTTCCTCCGCCGTCATCGCGTCATTGTGTAAGCGATGCGATGCCGAGAACAAGTAGCGGCGGGTCAGGTGTGCCTTCATTCCTCTCCGTAGAAGTCGACGAACAGGTCCGGCGTCTCGTACACGCGCACGCGGTGAAGCTTGGCATGGTTCAAGGTGGGTTCCAGACGCTGCCAGACTGCGATGGCCAGGTTCTCGGTCGTTGGGTTGCGCGTTGCGAATTCGGGCACTTCTTTGTTCAAGAAGCGATGGTCCATGGCGTCGAGCACCTCGCGATGCATGACTTCCTTCAATTGCTTGAGATCCACGACGAAGCCGGAGCGCTTGTCGATGTTGCCTTTTACCGTGACTTCCAGGGTGTAGTTGTGCCCATGGCCATGAGGATTATTGCACTTGCCAAAAATCCGGCGATTCTCTTCCGGCGTGAACTCGGGGCTATGATAGTAATGCGAAGCTGAAAATTCAGCCTTGCGGGTCAGGTAAACCACCGTCTTACTCCTTCGTGCTACCTTTGTGTCGTTAGCGTTTAAATAAATTTGTGCTCACCACAAGAGAACACACCTGGCGATAAAGCTTCCACTCGCCGCACCTCGTTAACCGCAACGGGGAGCCTTGACTCCATCCGGAGCGGATCCCAAGCTGCGATAGATTCTTCCCTTCCACGCGACGTTGCCCCTCTTATGAAAGAGTCGAGAGCGCCACAGAAGATACGCAAAAGCCGGCAGGCCGAAGATGGCGAGAACACTTGAATACCAGGAGAAGTGCGCCTTCCGAACTCGCCTGAAAAACAGCGTATAGAGTACGCCGGCTACTATAGCGGCCGCGATTAAAACGTAAGTCTGTCCTTTCCCTGCTGCGATGATGGCAATAGCTATCCCCGAGGCAAGCAAACTGAACTCGCCCAGGCGGATGGCCGCCAGGCGCAGGGGCCTCTTGAACAAGGTCGCAAGGTTTTTCGTCCACCCCTCCCGCAGCTGGACAAAGCTGCGGTACATGCGGGTGCGCACGGCAGCCCCGCCGTAGCGGAAATAAATCCGACGCCCGGTCTGCTTAACGGCGCGAGCCAGCGCCACGTCTTCCAAGAGGTTGCCTGCCACGCGGGCATGTCCGCCCACCGCATCGTAGGCCTCTCGCGAAACCAGCAGGTATTGGCCGTTAGCTGCGGCCGCGTCGCTTTTCGGGTCGGATACCTGCGAGGGTCGATAAGTGCGCGCCAGCTCAGCGAAAATCACCGGCATTATCGCCCTTTCCCAGAATCCTCGCACCTCCTGCTCAGGCGAGTAGGACAGCAGAGCAGCGCCTTCTCGTTTCGCTTCCGCCAGGCTGCTTTCGAGCGATCCTGGTAGGTGCACTGTGTCAGCATCGGTAAACAGCAGCCAACTGCCTTGCGCGCGGCCGGCCCCGGCCGATAGTGCATTGTTCTTCCCCGTCCAGCCTGCCGGCAACGGCGGGGCGGGCAAGACAGAGATCTGGGAAAAGCGTTGGGCGATTTCTCGTGTCCGATCGGTGGAGTTATCGTCCACTACGATGATTTCAAACGCCACACCCGTCTGCCCGGCCAAAGACGCGAGGCACGCACCTAGAGAGGCCTCTTCATTCCTGGCCGGAACGATGACCGAGACTTCGGGTCGGGTCCGCACTGAACGTGAGGTTTCCATCCTCCAAATGGTCTATTATAAATGGGTGAGACGGCCCATTTTTATTTCCATCCTGCTGCTGTTCGGATTACTCGCGGGTTGCTACAGCGGGTCCCGACCCGCTCGCATCGGTACCGCCGCCCCGGATTTCGTGGTCAAGGACGGCAGCCGGACCGTTACGCTCAGCCAATTGCATGGACAGGTGGTCGTACTCAACTTCTGGGCGACCTGGTGCGCGCCTTGTGTGGCAGAGATCCCGTCACTGGTCAGCATGTCGCAGAAGATGAAACCGAAGGGTGTGACCGTGCTCGGGGTCAGCGTGGATGCGGACGAAACCGCCTACCTGCGATTTGTAAAAGACCACGGGGTGACTTTTCCGACCGCGCGCGATGCCGATCAGAAGAGCAACACTCTATACGGAACAGTCCAGTTTCCCGAGACCTTCATTATTGACCGCAACGGAATAGTGCGCCGGAAGTTCATCGGAGCGGTTGACTGGACCTCTCCGGAAGTGATCGACTACTTGAACAAGCTGTCCAGCTAAACCTGGGTTCAGTTCCTGATTCTCATCAGTTGTCATCGCATGGAGTCGAGGATCCCGGGCAAGCTTCGAAGGGCTGCGGCTTGTCCAGGAATTTAATTTCCGCCGCTGCGGCAATTGCGAGGGTGAGCCTGAAGGGCGCACCCAAAATTCTCAATACCCCCTGGGCTTTCGGTGAGGCTGTTGCCTGTTCCTCAGAGTTTCACATTCCTCAATCGCAGAGAATTGGCGATCACCGACACCGAACTGAAGCTCATTGCGGCCGCAGCAAGAATGGGGCTTAGTAGTATGCCGAAGAATGGATACAGCACCCCGGCCGCGATCGGCACGCCCACCGAGTTGTAGATAAACGCGAAGAAAAGATTCTGTCGAATAGTGCGCATGGTCGCCTGACTCAACTTGCGTGCGCGCAAGATGCCGGCCAGATCACCCTTCACAAGAGTGATGCCGCCAGTCTCGATCGCCACATCGGTACCGGTACCCATCGCAATGCCCACCTGAGCTTGCGCGATCGCGGGTGCGTCATTGATGCCGTCACCGGCCATGGCAACTATCCGCCCCTCGCGCTCGAGGCGCTTGACGACGTCAGCCTTTCGCCCAGGCAAAACTTCTGCCTCAAATTCGTCAATGCCCAAAGTATGGGCCACCCTCTCGGCTGTTTGGCGATTGTCGCCAGTTAGCATCACCACGCGGAGAGCTAGCGCTTTGAGTTCTCGAATTGCCTCGGCCGAGGATTGTTTCACCGGATCGGAGACGCCAATCAATCCCGCAGATTTTCCGTCCACGGCCACCCAGATGACAGCCTGGCCTGCATCCAGGATTTGCCCAGCACGCTCTCGGAGATCGGCGATGGCAATGCCAGAACCGGTGATCAGTGCCTCATTGCCAGCCATCACTTCCCTGCCCTCGACCTTGCCCGCAACCCCCTTTCCAGCGACATAATGAAAGTCGGCCATCGGTGGTACGAAAAGGCCTCGCTCCTTCGCAGCCGCAATGATGGCAGCTGCCAGCGGATGTTCACTTGCCTGCTCGACGCTGGCGACCAACTTGATCAGTTCCGATTCCCCCATCCCATTCGCAGAGAGGATCGAAACGACCCTCGGCTTCCCTTGGGTGAGCGTGCCGGTCTTATCGACAACGACGGTGTCCACTTTCTCGAGCGTCTCGAGTGCTTCGGCGCTTTTGATAAGCACACCGGCGTGTGCCCCCCTACCCGTGCCGACCATGATGGCAACAGGTGTGGCGAGTCCCAACGCACACGGGCAGGCGATAATCAGAACCGCCACCGCATTGACGAGAGCGTGTGCCAGTCGCGGCTCAGGTCCAACCGAGTACCATGCAATGAAGGTGATGACCGCGATCGCAATCACCGCGGGCACAAAATATCCCGACACTCGATCCGCTACTCCTTGGATGGGGGCCCGACTGCGCTGCGCTTGGCTGACCAGACTAACGATCTGCGCTAGTAAAGTTTCACCACCCACACGCTCGGCGCGCATCACAAACGCCCCGGTACCGTTTACGGTAGCTCCAATCACACGATCGCCTATCCCTTTCTGTATGGGGATCGCCTCGCCCGTGATCATCGATTCATCGACGCTGCTATTTCCCTCGAGCAGAATGCCATCCACCGGAACCTTCTCGCCGGGGCGCACGCGAAGCCGGTCCCCGGGGTGGACCTGATCGAGAGGGACGTCTTGTTCTGAACCGTCGTCACCGAGGCGCCGCGCCATTCTTGGGTTGAGATCGAGCAGCGCGCGAATCGCTGCACCGGTACGGCTGCGCGCGCGCAGTTCCAGAACCTGACCCAACAGAACCAGGGTCGTAATCGCCGCGGCGGCTTCGAAATAAACTTCCGGTTGTCCGCCCATACCACGGACCGATTCGGGGAAGATTTCTGGGAAAAGTACTGCCACAAGACTATAGAGATAGGCCGCTCCCGTTCCCATCGCGATCAGAGTAAACATGTTTGTCGACCGGTTGAGGATCGATGCCCACCCTCGCTGGAAGAATGGCCATCCGCCCCAGAGCACGACCGGAGTAGCCAGCAACAGTTCGAGCCAGGCAAGACCGCGGGGCGAAACCAACAGGTGAGCGCGCATTCCGGCGGCCATCGATCCCATGGCGACGACGAGCAACGGAGTCGTGAGCGTGAGGCTGATCCAGAACCTGCGGCTCATATCCCGTAGTTCGGGATTGGCTTCGGCAACCGCGGCAAGCGTGCGCGGCTCCAGTGCCATGCCACAGATCGGACAAGCCCCCGGATGCGGGCGCACAACTTCCGGATGCATTGGGCAGGTGTATTCGACTGTTGCCGCCGCTGTTGGCATCTCCGATTCCAGAGCCATGCCGCATTTTGGGCAAGGGCCTGGTGTTGATTGGCGCACCTCCAGGCACATGGGACAGACATACGCGCCTCGCCTTTCGGGGGCAGGCTGATCGACTGAATCCCGCGCGTCGAGCGACGGCTGCCGTTGGCCGCCTAGTCCGACGAGCTGGCTGGGCGTCGTAATATGTACCGTCGGTTTGGCCGCACCTATTTGTACCCTCTGCACCAGCGGCTGAGACTTGATCGACCCACTGTACCGGCCGGGCGTGGTACGGAATTTCTCGAGACACTGTGCGCAGCAGAAGTAGTAGGTCCTTCCTGCGTGCTCGAGCTTGTGCTTGGCAGTGTCGGAATCGACCGTCATGCCACACACGGGATCCATCACGGGGCTCTGGCTCGCGCCGCCGCGGTCGTTGGACATCATCTCCTCCCAGGGTTGGTTCTCATCCTATACCCAGGGATTCACAGTGTTCTATATTGGATTCAGCTCAAGTTTGGCTGGAGATTAAGCCGACCAGAATCGAACCAAGGAAAGATGAGATGACACAGCTGGAAATTCGCTTTCGCTACGGTGCAACTCCTGGAGAGAACCAGATGCGGGGACTCGATACCGTGCGCGATGTGTACGGCATTCGTCGGATTAGTTTCGACGAGAAAAAACACATCATCCACGTCGAATTCGACGCTTCCCGTCTCAACGAACCTACGGTTGCAGCTCTGCTTCGTCGAGCCGGAATTGACCTACTGGAAAAGCTCACAGTTGCGTAGAAGCTGAGATCGGATCGATGGGCAGGGGCCACAACTCTTGATGGCTATGCTCCACCTTCAACTGGAGCTTTTACCTCGCTGCCCAGTACATGGAAAAGAGACAGATTAGGGGAGGCTTTTCTCTAGCAGCGTCGGAATCGGAAAACGGTAGTCAAAGCAAAGGGGCACCCTGGAAAACCTCTGGCCGAAGTTTATTCTCCAAGGGCGCCCCGTTGCGCGCCACTTCGTCTGTGGCTAATCGTTGCACCTGTCATACCACTTCTAAAAGGATGAAAACAAAGATCAAAAGGGTTGAAATCAAGATGCCTGAGGGGCGTGGGCAGGTAGGATTTTCTTCCACCTTAGAAAGTTTTACGCGAGGAACTTAGGATTCTTCCTGATAAGCACCTCGGCTGCCTATCCTCGGAAACCAACTGTGGAAAAGAGCTCCTCTGAGTGTTAGAAATCAATTACCGCACGCGTCGAGCTACTTCGACGGAGATCGCTAAATGATCGCGGACACGAGAAGAAGTTTCCTGCGTCGTCATTCGCTGAGCATGACGACCGCAATCATTCTTGTTGGATTAATTGTGCTTTACAGTCGTTCGGATCCTTCGACCCACTTAGGTTCATTCTTCGGCAATGCTATTGCCGATTGGAGTGGTGTTCTGGTCACCGTGATTGCGACTAAGTTTCTCTACGAAAAAGGTTCCGCTCAAAGCCGACGCCCTCCGGATCGGTTGCTGGCTCCCATCCGGGAAGGCTTGCGGAATCACTCGTTGACCCTGTTTCTGACCATCACGGGAGCCGGCTGGATTCTCCTCTATGTCCACATGAACTCGGAGGCGAAGTGGGGGCAAGTGGTCGGAAATATTGTTTCCGAGTGGACTCAGGTCTTGGCCCTGGTGCTGATGACCAAACGATTGGTCGAGACCAAATCGAAGGAGAGCAACAAGTAACCATTCTGTTTCGCATTCGCTTTTCATCGGCAATCAATCGGTTGGGAGACGCGTTGTTCTGGTTGCCTGCTTAGTGTCCACAAGACCCAAAGCAAGGCGGTAAAGGCCAGCACGGACAATTGCAGCCCGGTAAATCGCGTTATGGGTCCGAGCAGTGGCAACGCATAGCACGCGTACAAAAGAACCCTCACCTTTGGGGTCGCCTCCGAGGACGGGTGCTGTACTGCCCAATCGCCCAAGAGCAGCAGAGCCGGAGTCAAAACCACCAGATCGTAGACCCACAAATGCGGAGCAACCAGCACGCTCGAGATCAGCAGAGCGGCGTAGCGCAGACGAAGGTCATCCGTTATGCGCCAGCACATCACGGCTAGCACTAGAATGGCAGCGGCACTGCCTAAGTACAGCGCTACGGCTAGTCTCGGCCACGGCAGCAGAAGCATCCAAAAGCTACGCAGAGAATGCATCTGGTACAGTTTGGGCTCGAGAAATGGCTGCGCACTGCCGAGGCGCAGGAAAGTCTGCCCATAGCCTTGCATGACCTTGCCACCAAACCACACCCAAGCCAGTCCAAGTTGCGCCACTGAACTGGCAACTGCTCCAGCCACGATTTTCCACTCCGCCGCTGCTAGAAAAATGACTGCCGCAGCCATGCCCAGCTGAGGCTTGTAAACCAGCGAGCCGATAGCCACACCTGCCAGAAATGGTTGTCGAGCATGCAAGGCGAAGAAAGCCAATGTGAATAGCGCCAGGGCTGGAGCCGAGCTCTGGCCGAAAGCGATCAAGCTGAAAAATCCGGGATAGGCTGCTGCCAGCAAAAAGACCAGAAACCCATGTGCTCTTAGGAGCGTGCACCTGTGCCACAGAGCATAACAACATCCGAAATAAACCACGCCATTCAGCAGCGCCCACACCAGCACGGCCCAGCCGTAGGACAAGCCGGCCAAGGGCATAAACCATAGGTACACCTGTGGCCCGTACATGGCGACGAAGTACGTACCCACCGACTCCGGCAGCGATGTTTTTTGGTAAGCGGCGTGAGCGGCTGGATCGTACAAG
>JBPYDQ010000772.1:0-2285 GCA_051986135.1 Terriglobales bacterium
GTCCGCGATTTGATCCGGCAGATGAGCCGCGACAACCCTCTGTGGGGCGCGCCCCACATCCATGGTGAGCTGCTCAAATTGGGCATCACCATCGGCGAGACCAGTGTGGCCAAATACATGGTCCGGCAGCGCAGACCGCCTTCGCAGACTTGGCGTACCTTCCTCAATAACCACGCCAAGACGTTGGTCTCGGTCGATTTCTTCATCGTGCCCACGATCCGCTTCCAGGTGCTGTACGTGTTTCTGGTATTGGCGCATGAGCGACGTCGGGTGGTGTACTTTAACGTAACGGCTCACCCGACCGCGGAGTGGACCGCGCAGCAGTTGCGGGAGGCGTTTCCGTTCGAGCAGATCCCGCGGTATCTGCTGCGAGACGGCGACAAGATCTTCGGCGACGAGTTCGGCCGCCAAGTCAGGGACATGAACATTGAGGAGGTGCTGTCGGCTCCGCGATCGCCGTGGCAGCGGCTTATGTCGAGCGGTTGATCGGCTCAATTCGGCGGGAGTGCCTGGATCATGTGATCGTTTGAAACCAGTCTGCGCCGAATCCTGACGGCATATTTTTCTTACTATCACGCGACCCGTCCTCACCTGTCGCTGAAGAAGGACTCGCCGGAACCACGGAAGGTGCATCCGCTGGAGTTGGGTCGAGTGAGCTCGATCCCGCAAGTCGGCGGTCTTCACCATCGTTACGAACGACGCGCCGCCTGAAACAACACAGTTGGATGTGTGTGGGGCTCCCGAGGAGTGCGCCCGCTTTTCAGGACAGCGCCTGTCCTCGAACATTTCCCACGGCCAAGGTGATCATTTCGGCAACGATTTCCGTCACGATCGCCAAGGGGCGCCACCATTCCGACAGATTTTGAATTTTCGATACCCACAGGGCGCCATAACATTCTGAAACGACTCTTGGTACATGGTGCCGCGTTCAATCTGTCCTTGATCTTGCGGAAAGTGCTGGGAATCGGAGAGCCTCGGCGGTTACAGGGCCTTTGTTTGCAGCTTTTTGCGTTCTTGGGGCGCACATTTGCACGGTCAGAGCCGATTCAGAGTGCGCGGGAGCGAGTCGGTGCTGCTTTATGTCGCAAAGTAGGCAAGTTTGTCACACGGCAACTTTGGCCGTGAGAATCCTCACTTCTGCCACGCGCTGCTAGGCCCCGTGCGGGACCGCACCTTCCCCTTATCGCAAAAAAGCAGCTCCCCCGAAGGATTTGTTGAGAACGCGGATGCGGTGATCCGCCCTCAGCCGCATTTGGGACCAAAGGTGAGATTTCAAGAAAGTATGCCGGCCAACCGATCAGAAAACGGGCAATCGCGAAGCTTTGCTCGTCGTTCCTCCGGCACTAAGTCGAAGCACCTCTTTTAGGCCGCTTCTGGAGCCTCTTCATTCGGAGCGCCGTTGTTGAAGGTCTCTTCCACTTTCTCTATAAGCGTTGCGACCGTATATGGCTTCTGTAGGAAGCCGACGATAGGGCTTGGCGGAAACCCTCGACGCGCGGCTTGCTCAGGGTAGCCGCTGGTTACGATGATCCGCAGACCTGGGTAATCCCGATTCAGAATAGGCACCAACTCATCCGCCCCCATTCCCGGCATCGTCAAGTCGAGGAGAACGAGCGAGGGCAGGGAGGCGCCGCTGGCGAGCACTTCGAGCGCGTCCTTGCCAGCTTTAGCCTCCAGCACGTCATAGCCCTGATCCCGCAGCGCGGTGCACGCCAATTCGCGCACCATCTCGTCGTCATCCGCGACGAGAATGGCCGAGTGCCCGCGGTCCTGCCATCGCGAAGTGCCTGTCCGGGTGCCTGTCGGAATCCCGGCGGCAGGTTCCTTAACGGCGACCGGGAAAAATACGCGAAACGTCGACCCCGCCGCTCTAGAACTGTGGACCTCGATGAAACCCCCGCAACTCCGCACGATGCCCTGAACAGCAGCCAGACCAAGGCCACGACCCGTAAACTTGGTGGAGAAAAAGGGATCGAAGACCCGCGCTTGGGTGCCTTCATCCATGCCGCAGCCGTTGTCTGTGACTTCCAAGCAGACAAAGTGGCCGGGCTGGACATCGAAGGACGGGGCGTGCGCGCGGGCTGCTTCCGGCGTCACCGTGCAAGTATTGACGGAGATCTCAACCCGGCCGTCTGCATCGGGCGGTATGGCTTCGCCCGCATTGATTACCAGATTCAGGAGGACCTGCTGGATCTGGCTGATGTCGGCTTTGATGGGCAATTCCTGCTCAGGCTCCTGCAGGTGGAACACCAGTTCCACTTTCTCGGGAATTGAAGGCGACAGCA
>JBPYDQ010000773.1:0-5416 GCA_051986135.1 Terriglobales bacterium
ATGCGAGCTACGTTGAACAGCGAGTGGCTGCCGCAGACCAGGCAGGTATCGTGTGGGCTGTCGCTAAGCACATCGCATTCGACGCACAAGACAGCATTTTGCAGCGGGACGGCATTCAGAACCCTCGTCCCCTCCGCAGAACCTGCGACACGAAAACCCTTCATCACAGAACCTCTTCAAAACAGTAGATTGGTTCTACCGATCTTCTCCCCGCTCCCCTCATCAATGTTGTCCTAGTCTGCCCGAGGCCCCTGGCCCCTTCTAGCATCGGTTGAATCTCGGAACACCCCGCCGGTTCCGATCATGCCCGATCAGCCCAGTGCAAACTAAAGGCAACCAGCCACTCCGTCTTAGGACTCGGCCAGCTGTCGTCTAAACCCCTGCTGCTAATAGGGTTACGCGACGAGCATGCCAGGGATGATCCCCACCAGACGCCTTTGCGTCTTCCTTTCACTTCGATGCACCGGCCTGGGCTTAATGCTGCCCTGAAACACCCGGTAGCCGGGGCTTCGATCTTCCCGACTCAAACCACCAGCCCGCGAATTCGCCGTCAGAGCCTAACACCTCAACGATATCCCGGCAGTGTCTGAGATGACATCTATTCTCTGCGGCGGTGCTTGGACGGGGTGGAGGAAAGCCAAGGAATTCGTCCTGTGCCATAATCCTTGCTTGAATGACTACGGCAGTCGAGGTCGCACTGCCAAACGCGATTCGGCGAGTTCGCAAAATATAAGCAATAGCACTCGCGTGGAGGAAGGCCGAGGCGAACTTTTGGGGACTTGGCAACCGATCTTCCGCATGGGGTGCGATATTCGCCCTTGCCAGCGCACGGCTGTAATCACATGATCGGCAAATTCGATTGCCACAGGCTAGAATGAGAGCCCTGTATGGTGAAACGCGCACCACCGAAGAAGCGGCCACGCAAGGCGAAACCTGGAACAAAAGGGCTTGGACCAGCGGAGTGTCGGTTGAGTGAGCCTTCAGGCGCTGCAGCCGAAGTTGCTGGAACCGTTGAAAAAGCCGGCGGCTGCGTAGTGGGCTGTTATAAAGACCCGCTGGGCGGTCATCCCGTTCTCGTTTCGATTTTGCCGATTGATGCAGTCGAACCTACACCCTTTCAGCGGGATTTGTCCGATGCGCACCACAAGCGTTTAGCCCACGTCATCAACACGACCGGACGTTTTCTTGATCCAATTATCGCCGTAACGGCGCCGCGCGGCGGCTTTTGGACTCCTAATGGCCGGCACCGGCTTGAAGCGATGCGCCGTCTTGGAGCGAGATCTATTTCTGCGCTGGTGGTTGCTGATCGCGAGGTGGCGTGGCAAATCCTCGCCTTGAATACCGAAAAAGCTCATAACCTTAAGGAACGCGCGCTGGAAGTCATCCGCATCTATCGCGGGTTGGTGGACGAAGACCCATCGCGGCCCGAGTCGCAGTTTGCTTTCTATCTGGATGAAGCCGCTCTCGTCACGCTGGGTGTGTGTTATGAACGAGTGCCCCGCTTCGGTGGCGGCGTGTATCACCCCATATTGCGTCGGCTGGAAGCCTTTACCGACGACCCACTGCGGAGCGCAGTTAAAGATCATGAGAAACGGGCAGGGATGGTGCTTGACCTGGAAGACAAGGTTGCGGGACTGGTGAAGAAGCTGAAGGAGCGTGGTTTGGTCAGCCCTTATTTGCGATCCTTTGTGGTGGCCCGAATCAATCCACTGCGATGGATCAAAGACGAACCGCCACCGCTGGAAGAAGTGCTGAAAACCATGCGCGAGCGCGCCACTAAGTTCAACGTCGAGAAGATCCGGCCCCAGGATCTCGCCGGCGCTGCCGGAGCGAGTGACGAGGAGGTTTAGAGTCCCACGCTCGTAGCCAATCCCGCGACCGAGAAACATGAGGTCGAACGCTGGGTGGGGATGCCACACCAAAGGCTTGCTGGCGGTTTCGCTGAGCGAAACCGGGGCTTACGGTGCGTGTTCGGCGAATGTAGCTTCACCGGCTCTTTTCGGCGCTCCACCCCAAAAAGCTAGAACGAGCGTATTGGGTGCATTGCAGGATCGAATTCGCATCGAATGACAAGCACGCAGGTGTATTGCAAGGCTTCGCTGATGGGTGCAACTGGATCAGCTCCCGGCCGAGCTTCAGGTACCGAATCGGCTTCAGAAAAACCGTGCTTTAAATTGTTCATGCCGTTGCCGTGCTTGCTCGATGAGCGACCCGAATTCCGGTTCCTGATGTAAATTAGCGAGCAATGGGTCGCGCTGGAAATACGGATATGGAAAGAAGCCCCCCTCGATGCTTTGCCGTAGCATGCGGAGCGCTGATGCCTTATCGTCTGACACCGCATATGCTTGGGCGACCTTTTACAGCAACTCGGCATCGCGTACTCCACTGTTCAAGATCCGGCGCTCGGTTTGATCGAGGAGGTTCAAAGCGGCCGCGCTATCGCCATGAATGCCATAGCTGAGCGCCTTGCCCACGTCCGCCGGCAGTAGCGACGGATCCAGTTCGTACGCACGGTCGAAGTCTCGCGCCGCCTGTTCGCGATTCCCCCGATAGTACTCGCCGAACCCATGATAGAAGAGCACGTAGGCAGAATCATTCGCCGGCAGGCTCTCGAGGAATCTGTCGTACTCACCCAAGTACAAGTACGCATTCATGGCAGAGCTGTTGATCTTTACTTGCGGATTATTGTGCCGGGCCCGCTCGCTTTCCCCGGCCGACTCCTGCAGCATCCCGCCGAAACGGTATGCATACCCCAACTCCCAGTGAGCCTCGGCGTGAGTAGAATTCGTCTCAAGGACGCCGCGTAACAATGGTACTGCCTCCTCCACACGTCCGGTGTCGGTGAGCAGGTTTGCCATGTAGATGCGGGCCTCGATCAGTGCCGGATTCAAGACAATAGCCTTTTCGTAGGCTTTCTGCGCTTGGGAGTACTGAGTGCGCCCGCCGAAACGTAACGACGCATTGGTTGTGTAGGCGCGCCCTAGATGCGCCCACGTCGGAGCATAGTCCGGCGCCAGCCCCACCGACCTCTCCAGCATCTTGATCGATATCGAGAAGTCGTTGAGGGCATATAAATCCACGCCGCGGAGGTAATACTCATAAGCCCGCGCGTCAATTCCTCGCTCCGGTTTGAGGTTTGCCTCTTCTGCGGGCGACAGGGTGACTTCGAGTCCCTTGATGATCTGCTGCGAGACGATATCCTGCACCGACAGCAACCTGTCGGACTTCACATCCATCGTGTCCTGCCAGACAATCTTGTCTGGCTTCACGTCGATCAACTGCGCAGTGATTCGCAGGTCGTCTCCCTCGCGCAAGTAGCTCCCCGCCAGCAGAGTATCCACCTCGAGGTCGGCGGCGACTTTCCTTGGATCGATGATTGAATTGCGATATCTGTCCACCGAGGACGACGGCCGTACCGACAAAGCGCTCACATAGCCCAGCTTGGTCGTGATCGCATCCGCCAGCGAGAAACCCAAAAAATCAGTTTTCGGATCCGGTTTGAGGTTGCGGAAGGGCAACACTGCCAGACTGCGCGGTGCGTCCGATTGCACGTCGAAAGTCTGCCTTCGCGACGCCGTCAATCGCCAGAGACCGGCCGCCACCACGACTGCGGCCAGGACGATCCAACTCCACCGGTTCGCTACCCCTAATCTGCTTCCCGCCTCCTCAGCAAGAGTCCTAACGCCGCTGGGCTCGACTACCCGATGCGATTCCTCGAACCTCGCCCGAAACTCGCGTTCCTTGCGCAAATTGTCGAGATCTTGCTGCATCTCCTTCGCGGTCTGGTAACGCTCCTCCGGATTCTTGCGCATCGCGCGACGTACGACCGGCTCAAGCTCCGTTGCCCGTCCGGCTGCTGCCTCGCTCAACGGCAGCGGCTCACTCTTGAGGATCTCCGCGATCACGTCGCTCGCCGTCTGACCTTGGAAGGCCGGCTCACCCATCAGCATCTCGTAGATCACCGCGCCGAGGCTGAACAGGTCACTGCGCCCATCCACCGTGGACCCGCGTGCCTGCTCCGGCGACATGTAGCACAGCGTGCCCACGACCTTTCCCAGCTGGGAGGTCGAGATGCTAAGCTGCGGCTTTCCGCTCGGCGAAGGTCGCTCACAGAGCTTTGCAATTCCGAAATCCAACACCTTCACCAGCCCGTCGGCACGTACAATCACGTTGTCGGGCTTGATGTCGCGGTGCACAATACTCCGCTCATGGGCCGCTGCTAGCGCGCTGGCAATCTGGATAGCGATGTCCAACACCAGGTTCAGTTCCAGTGGGCCATGCGCGAGCATTTGCCGCAATGTGCGGCCCTCGACAAACTCCGAAGCGATGTAATGGACGCCCTCGACCCGACCAAATTCATAGATGGTGAGAATGCTCGGGTGATTCAGCGCCGACGCCGCCTGCGCTTCTTGCTCCAACCGCCGCAAGCCTCGCTTGTTCTGAGTAAGCGGCGGTGCCAGGAGTTTGAGCGCGAGGTTGCGCTTGAGCTGCCCGTCGTAGGCTAGATAGACCTCGCCCATCCCACCCGCCCCCACCCGACGAAGAATCTCATATCGGGCGAAACGCGAGCCCGGATGCAACGAACGAGCCTTTCCCCCCGCTTCATTCGCCACCATCTGTCCCGCTGCTTCGGCGATCGGCTTCTCCAGAAAATCCATGGGCGCCTCGGCGGAGGCCAGCAAGGTTTCCACCTCCTGCTGGAGCTCAGGATCACCTCTGCACTGGTTCTTGAGGAATTCCCCTCGTGCCGCAACCGGCAGCTCCGCCGCCGCATGGAAGAGAGTTTCCAGCCGCTGCCACTTCTCGGAGGGTGCCGGCATTTTGCTTCTCTAGGAGAGGTCTTCGGTCAGTTCGCGATGTAGCCAGGCCTTCGCCATTTTCAGTTCGCGATGCACGGTGGCCGCAGAGATATTCAGTGCGAGCGCGGTTTCATCGTAAGTGAGTCCACCGAAGCACAACAACTCGACGATTTCACTCTTACGCCTGTCGTGTGCCGCCAGTCGTTGCAGAGCCAAGTCGAGTTCTAAAATTCCGGCGGAAGACCTCGGCCCCACCAGGACCGCCTCATCCAGCGTGACTTTCTGTGCTCCGCCGCCGCGTTTCTCGCGCGCATGCGCCTTGGCGTGATCTACAAGGATGTGCCGCAGGATACGCGCTGACACGGCAAAAAAATGGACTCGATCCTGCCAGTCTACATCCACTTTTACCAATCGCAGGTATGCTTCATTGACCAGAGCCGTCGCCGGCAAGGTGTGATCGGGCCGCTCTTCGCGAAGGCACCGCCGGGCCAACCGCCGCAGCTGGTCGTAAACCATGGGCATCAGTTGATCCAATGCCTCTTTATTCCCCGTACCCCAGGCCCGCAGTAACCACGTGATCGAGTTCTGATCCGCAAACGTCATTTGGTCCCGTGAGC
>JBPYDQ010000774.1:0-2595 GCA_051986135.1 Terriglobales bacterium
GGTGCCTTTCCAAACGTCGGCATGCTCGCGGCTGCGATTGGCCGTCGGTCGGAATAAACCCAGAGATTCCCCCCGCCGATGAAATCCAGTCCAGCATGCTCGAAGTTGTCGTCAGCCCAATTGTCAATCGCAACGCCCTGCGCGGGCAGTCCGTACCAATTGTTCAAGTTCCACGGGAAGAGCGCGGTCACGCTCGCCGTCTGGTTGTGGCTGAAGTAGTGCTTGCCCACTTGTCTGCGGTTGTTTGAAAGTCCATTTGGATACGCCTTCGATTGCGAAAGAAGCAGTAGCCGGACATTCTCATAGACGTAGCTCGCCAGAAGCACAACCTTCGCCGGCTGGAAGTATTCGTTGCCCTCACTCAGGTAATTAACTCCGCTGGCGCGGCCTTGGTTATCGACTTCAATCGTGGTGACGTGGGCGCGCGTGACAACTTTGAAACGACCCGTCGCCTCTGCTTTCGGGATGGTCGTCACTGCGGTGGAACTCTTTGCATCGACGTGGCAACCGCCGCGATTGCAAAAGCCGTGATACATGCATCCTGAGCGATTCTGATAAGACTGCGAATTGATAGCGGCGGGTCCGGGAAACGGATGCCATCCGAGCGACCGGGCGGCTGCCGTCATGAGGTCGATAAATCCGGTGCTGCGCAATGGCGGCATCGGGTATTCCCTGTGGCGCGGTCCCTCGAAGATGTTTCCCTGTGCATCGATTTTGCCGTTGATATTCCCCGCTTTACCCGAGACGCCGATTTCATACTCAACTCTGTCGTAATACGGTTCGAGCTCTTCCAAACCGAACGGCCATTCTTCAACTGTTGAACCCTTCGGGATTCGACTGGCACCGTAACGGCGGTTGGTCTCGCTGACGACTTTGAAATCCCACGGATTCAAGCGCCAGCTCTGTGCCCAATAATGCAGCGTCGTCCCGCCCACTGCATTCATCATGGGATGGCTCGTCAGGCGCGGCGAGTACGATGTCAACGCGTTCGGCCGGTGCGTTGGAATCTCTTGATTTGCCTTTTGTACCGCTTGGGGCCAGCCTCGGAAGTTATTCCTCAATTCATCAGGTGCAAAATCACGTTTGGTTAGCCGCGTGCCGGCTTCGAGGCCAACGACGTCAAGTCCAGCTTGAGCCAACGGTAGAGCGGCTAGGCCGCCAGCGGCACCGAGCCCGACAATAACAACATCGGTCTGTTTCAGCCTAATCGCCATCGGGTTGACCCACTTTCCAATCCGCTTGGGCAGAAGCTTTCGTGAACATTTCGTAGTCGTAAGCCGATTTGTGATTCGGAGCGAGTTCGATACCAATGCGTTGCTGATCCGGAGAAACGGCTGTGCGGACGCCTGGATAGCCCAGCAGGTCCCATCCAACAAAGTTCGCGTTTCCGCCGTAGTACGGATCACAGAACATCCCCTGCAGCGTGTGGTTTCGCACAAGGTCGAAGAAAGTGGAGGAGTTTGGCGTGAAACCAGTGGCCCTATTTTCTTCCATATCCGTTAATACAGCATCCTGATCCTTAGGACTCAGTTTGGCGAATGATGCTCCTTTCGCTGTTTGTGCGTACTGCTCGACAGCCGCTAAACCTTCTGCATACCCGGAGCGTGATGATGCCAGCGCGCTGGCAAGTGCACGATCGATATAGCCTGCTGCTTGAGCCTCCGTGGCACCGGGCCCGTTAGCATCGGTGGGAACAAGCCGCGCCGCGATGGCCTTGAGCGTTTCGAATTCAGTGGCGTTCAACGTCTGAAGCGGTCCCTCGGCAGGCGAGGTCCCTTGCGCCGCCAGAGTGCTGGCCGGGGTCGCTGGTTCAGCAGAAGATAATTCTTTTGCACCAGTCGCCGCGATCGCCGCGCTGGCTAGACTCGCCCGAAGCAGATCGCGACGTGAAAAGACGTGCTTGCTCACGGTATTCCCTTTGTCGAATAGAGACCTGGCAGTGTCGGAACCACTGGATTGTAACTCGCTACGGCATGACAAAATTAAAAACATTGAGAATACCGCTCCGGCGTAGAAGGAGGCGACCTACGTTCGCCGGGACCGCCGCCGGACAACTCAGCCGTCTTCGTGTTTACGGCGAATAGTGTGACTAATTTGCTTCTGAAACTGCATCGCAAGGACAATGAAAGTAAGCTGCCGTCCTTTCATTTGAACCTGCATACGAGTCGCACGGCTCTGGGAAGAGCAACCCTCGCTCGTTATCGCCCTACGTGGGGTACGAGAATGTCAAAGTCTGGTGCGCAGGGAAAGGCATGACATCGAGGAACTTAACCCCTATTCGCAAACCGCAGGTCTGCGACTAAAGACCCGGAAGGCCGAGAAGGACCCCAGATTAAACGCCTACGCACGACGGGCTTGAGTAGTGCAGATCGATGTTCGCAGTAAAGTTTCTGGGCATGAAAATCGAGAGCCTATTGTCGAACGCCAGAATGTAGGTCCCCGCTGAGCGATGGAAATCTGAAACTCACCGCTCTTGACAGTGTCTATTGCAAAGAGCACCCTGGCGTCACGGCGTGAACTACATTTTCAAACTCCTGTTCCAAGCACCAGCGCAATATCACTTGGCGAGCCACCCGAAGCACGAAACCAACCGGT
>JBPYDQ010000775.1:0-2853 GCA_051986135.1 Terriglobales bacterium
CTGGACAGGGTGAGAAGGCTTTCGAACTGTACCGCTGGTTCTTGCCTCTGCTTCGCATGGATACCACACCTAACTTTGTGCAACTGATCAAGCTCGTGCAGACAGAAGCTGGGGTGGGGAATGCGCGCGTGCGTCCGCCCCGGCTCCAACTGGTGGGAGAAGAGTTGGAGCAGACCAGGGCTATCATTCAACAAGCGCTGCGCACGTGTCCCCAGGCCGCAACAAGTAGCGTATGGCCGCATGGGAATCAGCGCGGTCAGCCATTGCGGCCATCCCGGCTGGATGCCGCTCTTTCATAACGTGATCTTCGGGAGCGAAAAGGTGGCGCCTTTTATCGTTACGTTGGACAGTGCTTCATAATCGCCCGGCAAGGGATAGCCCTGATTACATCTTGTTCCAGCACATCTTATCCGGCGGGGCATCGTGGTCGGTCGAGAAACTCACGCCTACTTTACGAGAATCTGGGAACAGGGGCATGGCGTGAGCTGCGCCACAACCGCCAGCCGAGGTGCCCAAGATGCCCACGCGCGAAATGTCCATATATGGGAAGGGGCCACCATTTGCTTGATCATTGCCACGTGATCCTCGATGGCGCCGCCCGGTGTTTGAGGGTTGGGTCTGGCACAATGATTCGTACCGGCAATCCTAAGCTGACCGCGCGCTGCCGCGATGGAGTCAGCGAACAAGAAAGCTAAACCGGTCTTGACCCACGCTCTTGATTCGTTACATTCGATGAAATCCATCAAACCGTCCTTACCTGGCGTTTTCTGCAATGAATTCGAGGCGTAAGAGCAAAGACGGCGAGGATCGAGTCTTTTCGCCTCGGCGTAGAGTCTCTGTGCGAACTCATATGCGGGCCGATTCTGTCCGTCGATCTCTTCGACAGTCCCCAGGAGAGGATTGGGGGGTGGTTACGATCGCGCTCGATCATCTACCGTAGCTGCTCCAAACCGTTTCTCGAGGATTTCTGCTGAAGGGTGGGAATCCATCCCTTTAGAGGTTTCATACCCCCAGGCTGGAATTTCACTTTGCAGCAGAATGCCGTGGCGGTCACAGTAATCGAGGACACGGCGATCCTGCTGCCAGTCGACCCGGGTCAAGACGCAGTTGAAGTTTTTGAGGTCATTGTGATCGTGAGATCGTAGCCGACGCATATTCCCGCGCCAAAGTTATTCTGGAGGCGCAGGTAGCGGCGGCAGGTGCTTCTGCAGCACAAAGGGCCCGGCTTTTTCATCGACCACCTTGTAATCCGAAGGTACGACGAATAGAGATGAATCCGGCTCGGATGTGCTCACATTTGTGAGCTGCGTTTTTAGCTCGCCGGCCCAGGGGTCATTGTGCTTTGTCATAACGTTTGCCTTCAGCTCGGGAGAATACCAGCGTTCCGAAGTAATGAGGATGGGTTGCTCATTCCCCATTGTTCCAGCAGGAATCGTTGTAGTCATACGAGTGCCAGTCGCATGAATGCCATCTATCGTCTGGTCGCCGAGGTTTTCCGTCGTGGGGGCCGGCTCATTTCCCACCTGACCAGCCCTCTTGAAAAACACGTTGTCGCCCTGGACCATATTGGGTCCGGCCGGGCCCACGCGCTGGTAAATCATTACGTGCTCGCCTTTGGCGCCCATAGCGCCTGCCGCCGCAACGTCAGGCCCGGCGGCGCCCTTGGCGCCCGGGGAGTTGATCGCGAATCTGTGGGCGATCTTATTGTCGCTGTCGAGCATGTAGCGGAACCCCAAGACTGGGTCACTGATCGTAACTAGTTTTGGGGGTGACGCTTGAGGAGCAGCGCCGAGCAGGTTGAGACTCGCCTCGCGACGGGTACGGCCTAAGCTGTCGCGGCACAAATTGGAGTTATCACTAACGGTATGAATCCGATTACCGTCGGCAAAAGTTTGCGTGTGCTCTGTCGCGACGGTGGCGCAGAACGGCACGCCTTTTACCTGCTCAATGTCCATGTCGTCCATATGTGCGGTAACCAGACCTGCTTCCCCATGGCCACCTCCGACAGCAATAGCTCTGGCATTTTGTGTCTGAGCCATGCCCATGGTTCCGCAGAGAGCAGCGACAAATATCAGGGTAAGGGACTTTGAGTGCATAAAGCGTTTCCTCCCATATTGAATTCTTATTCCACAACCCGAATCCCGCGAGCGATCCCGTCTGGACCTACCAGAACATAGGCGGAAACCAGACCATTGGCGCGCTCTGAGGCTGATGTCACTCCAAGAACTGGCCCAGGCAAGCGTAGGTGAATGACGTCCATCGCACCAGGGCAACTAAATTGATCGCAATACATCAAGCTTTGGAATCTGGTCGGAAACAAGGGGTCCTGTTCCGCGACCGGGGCCAGGTGCTTGGTGCGTTTGGCTAAAGCGTGAACTGATTTTGCGCGGTTACGGTCTGGTTTTTGAGATCCGGCCATCTCCCGGTTTACGGCAGTCGCACTTTTAGGAGCAACCATCGGCTGCTGCGCTCTGAGGTGTGGATCCACCGAACCACGCTGGTTCGGAATGAACAAAAGCAGTCCACCATAAGCCACGATAACTGCGAACGACACAGCTGCGGCCCAAGTCAACACTCCGCGCAGGCTGATTCGGCCCATTAGGGGAACAAAAAGAGCCGAGCGCGATCGCTCCGCTTGATAGTCTCGATACCTAGCAAGCATAGCGGCATCAAGTGAGCTCGGTATCTCTGGGGTTGCCTGGCGTAACAGGTCCAGATGTTTGGCCACGTCCTTCCATTCTTCAACAAAACGATGGCACTCGGAGCAGGCGGCGATGTGTTCAGCCAATTCCACTGAATCGGGTCGGCGACTTATTGCCGCGATAGGTTCCGTCTCCCAATGAGCGCGGAGTT
>JBPYDQ010000776.1:0-5477 GCA_051986135.1 Terriglobales bacterium
AAAAGCAGCGTGGTTTGCTGGGCGTTCGGACGGTCCACGAGAATCAGCCTGGCGTCTGAGGGAGCGGGTGCAGCGAGGGCCGGCAGAGAATCGGCTCCCCGTTTCCAGCCTCCGAACTGCTTTCCGATAAGAGGCTTCAGATCGGCGAGCTTTACGTCGCCGGCGATGACCAGTGCGGCCTGGTTCGGAGAATAATGCTGCCAGAAGTTCACCAGATCGTCGCGGGTCGTGCCCTTGATCGATTCGGGGGTGCCGATATCGGGGTACCCGTAAGAGTTCTTGGGGCCATAGAGCGCGGCGGCGTAGACACGCGAGGCCACCGCAAACGGCTCGTTTTTCTCTTGGACCAGCGCGGCGAGGCGCTCCGAGCGCACACGGTCGATCTCCTGCTGCGGGAAGCTCGGGTGGAGAGCCAAATCCGCTAGCAGCTCGAGCCCATCTGGGAAACTGCGCGTCAGCGACATAAAAGATACGCTTGATGCGTCCGGGGAAGCCCGGCTGGGCAGGGAAGTTCCGAGATCAGCCGCGCGATCTGCGATCTGGAGCGCCGAACGGGTGTCCGTTCCCTGTTGCAGCATGCGGGCCGTAAAACTCGCTAGCCCTGGGTGGTCGATGGGATTGGCACCGCTCCCGGCACGGAAAACCAGGCTCGCGGCAACCAGTGGCAGCCCGGGCCGCTCGTTGTATAACACGGTGAGGCCATTCGCGAGCTTGAATTGCTCCGGAACGGGCAGATGCAGGGGAGGCGCGGGCCCGGGAGCAGGCGGATCTTTGCGCCAGGCCGCATCAGCATTGACGGGCTCTCCGCCCGGTTGTGTCGTGCCTTTTTCTTCGGCCTTGGGGGTGGGAACTTCAGGGCCGAGATCCGGCTTGCCCGGAACGGCATAGACCACCACACGATGCTCGGGGTTGAGCTGCGCTTCGGCGAAACTGCGCACGGATTCGACGGTTGCGTTCTCATACCGGGCAATGTCTTGCGCGAGGAAATCCGGGTTGCCCAGGTAGTGGTTGTACTCGTTCAGGAGATTGGCGACGCCGTTTGTGTATTCCAGGCCGGCGATGGCACGGGTCTCAATATTATTGCGCCCGCGCCACAACTCTTCCGGCGTCGGGCCGGAGGAGCGAAAAGTGGCGAGCTCTTCATTGATGGCTTTTTCGAGATCCTCAGGCTTCACGCCGGGGCGCGCCGTGACGGCCATCTGAAATATGGATGTCAGACTCTGGGACTGCTGAAAAGCCTCCACGTCCAGCGCGATCTGCTTTTCGTAAACGAGCTTTCTGTACAATCGGCTGGATTTGCCCCCGCCGAGAATCGTCGCGGCCAAGTCGGCGTCTGCATCACCCGGCTTGAAGATCGGGGAAGTCAGCCAGTTCATATACACGCGCGGGAGCTGGATATTATCCGGAACCACAGCCCGGCGCTCGCTGGTGATCGGGGGTGTCGTCACCTCAACGCGAGGCACGTTCGGGCCGCGCTTGAAGGGGCCAAAGTATTTTTCAACGAGCTGGCGCACCTTGGCCGAATCAAAATCGCCAACGATCGCCAGGCTGACATTGTTCGGCGCGTAGTAGAGCTTGAAGAAGTTGCGCACATCCTCGAGCTTGGCCGCCTGGATGTCCGCGTGGGAGCCGATCACCATCGCGTAGTACGGGTGATCTTTGGGAAAAAGGAGGTGAAAAATGGCTTCACGAACCATGCCATAAGGCGCGTTCTCGTAGTTCTCCCGTCTTTCGTTGCGCACCACATCCTGCTGGTTCGAGAGATTGGCCTGATCGAGGTTGTCGGGCAGGAACCCCATGCGATCGGACTCCAGCCAGAGTGCCAGCTCGAGCTGGTTCGAAGGAATCGTCTCGTAGTAGTTAGTGCGATCAAACTCCGTCGTACCATTTATTTCAGAGGCGCCCGCGGCTTCGAGGAAGCGGAAGTGCGAGTTGCCGGGAACGTGCCTTGATCCTTCAAACATCATGTGCTCGAAAAGATGCGCAAACCCTGTGCGGCGGGCGGTCTCGTTCACGGCGCCCACGTGATACCAGAGATTGACCGAAACAATTGGGAGACGATGGTCCTCCGAAAGGATAACCTCCATGCCGTTCGGAAGCTTGTAGCGCTCAAATTTCAGTTGCGGAACCTGAAGCGGAGGAAACTTCTGATCGAGCGCTCGGGTTGGAAACGGACTGAAGGTTGCAAGAAGGAGGGCTAGAACTGCCGCAAGCAAACGGTTAACAACTTTCATGAGCCTGATTATCTCAGAAATTGGGAAGCGAACCTACTTGACCCCGCTTCTCGGCCCTCGATAGCGCCGGGAAATTCAGAAGCCGGCAAGGCCGGCAAGACGGGCACCGGGGACGCTCTTTTGCTGGATGAGAACCTGGAAGCGCTCTCCCATGCCCTCGGGGAAAATCAGAGTTTTCAGTTGCAAGCGGGCACGCACGCGTTCGGCCTCGTCCATGCCGTTGTCGTACAGATCGGCGAAGTCATTTGTCTTGCCGAGGGCTAGAAGAAAAGCTGTTTGGGAGACCAGCCCGAGCCGTTCAAGGCCTGTCCGCTCGCCCCATTGCCGAAGCGCGGTGAAGTTCACGTGTGCCGTCAGGTCCTGCTCACCGGGCGCGGCATAGAACTCCTGACTCGGGCGATGATTGGCGTAAGCAAGCACCGTGCCCGCCATGTGGTGGGAGTCGAAAAGGTCCGCGGCTTCGTGCCCGTAATCGATCGTCAGAAGAAAACCCCGCTCAAGCCGGCGGCCAACCTCAGTGATCCAATCACACGCCTCCAGGCCGACTTCGGCGTGCTGTCCCTCTTCGAGTGTGATCCGCTGTACTGCGAAATATTCAGAAATGGTGCACGTAGAAAGTCTCTGGGGTAGATCGACGAATGCGTTGTTTCGCGTATCGACGAAGAGTTCTTCGAGCGTTCCGTTCCTCTGCATGACGCGATGAACGGGAAGGGCGTCCAGGAGTTCGTTCGAGAAGACGCACCCTCCTTGGATCTTTGCTGGAAATTCGATGGAAGCCAGGCAACGCCCTGACTGCACGAAGGGAGCAAGCCGCGAGGCGAGTTGTTCGCAGCGCGCCGGGGAGTGTTCGACAGCAACGTAGCGAAGGGCCCGGTAGAACTCCGGCAAGCGGCATTGCGCGAAGCGGAGGATGCAGCCGGCCAAGCGACCCGTGCTCGCCGCAGCCTCCACTAATTGAAATTCGGGGGGACTGCCGAGTCGCTGCCACATTTCCGCGAACTGGCGCGCAAGCAGGCGGCCGAAGATCGTGTGTACATCGACGCTTGTGTAGTAGTCATGAAAACGGCGTGATTCGGGTTGGCTGTAATAGCCATGGACAGGATGGTAGAGACATTCGCGCATGTATTCGGCGAAGGTGATTGGCCCAAACCGTCGAATGCGCTCGGCCAGCAGAGCGGCAAGGGGCGTCACGCGCCGGCTGCTCCGGCCGCAAGCTCCTTTTGAAGCTTGTCCCAGGTGCGCTGGAAGCGATCGCGCGCGGGGCCATCGAAAAGGACAAAGTAGATTTTCTCGAGGGAGGTTTCTCCTTTGAGGTGCTGCGCGGCTTCCCCAAGCATGATCTGCGCGCACTCGTCCATGGGAAAGCCGGAAACACCGGTCCCGACGGCGGGAAAGGCGATCGTCTTGAGCCCGCGCTCAGCTGCGAGGCGCAACGAATGTGCGGTGGACGTGCGCAGGGTCTTGGGCGTTGTGGGAAGGTCGCCGAGGCCCATGCTCGCGGCATGAATCACGTGACGCGCTTTGAGCTTGCCGGCCCCCGTGATGGCCGCATAGCCGACCGGAATACTGCCGATCTTGTTGCATTCTTCCTGGATCGAGGCGCCTCCCTTGCGGAGAATGGCGCCCGCCACGCCCGCGCCGAGCACAAGATCGTTGTTGGCGGCGTTAACGATGGCGTCTACGTCCATTTCAGTGATATCACCCTGTTGGATCAGGATGCGTTCGGCGAGAGGCTTCATGAGTAGAGTATTTTAGACCAATTCGCCCGAGCTGGCGCTCAGGCCTTATCGTCGAGCGTGTAGTCGTAGACGCCGCGCCCGGTCTTCCGCCCGAGCCGGCCTTGCTGGACATATTGGCGTAAAAGAGGACTGGGACGGTATTTCTCGCCGAGAGTGTCATGGAGATACTCGAGAATCTTAAGACGCACGTCGAGTCCCACAAGGTCGACCATTTCAAAAGGGCCCATTGGATGGTTGAGCCCCAGCTTGATGGCCTTGTCGATGTCGGAGGCGGAAGCAATTCCCGCTTCGAGCATGTCGAAGGCTTCGTTGCCGATGAGAGCGTTTACCCGGGAAGTGATAAATCCGGGGGCCTCGTTCACAATCACGGTTTCCTTCTGCATCCGGCGAGCGACGGCGAGACACGTAGCCACGGTCTCGTCCGAGGTCTGCGGCGTCCGCACGATTTCGACAAGACGCATCTTCGGAACGGGATTGAAGAAATGCATACCGATGCAGCGCTCACGGAAAGTGACGATGTCGGTGAAATCGGTGATGGAAAGAGAGGAAGTATTGCTGGCAAAGATGGCCTTGGGCTTTGCGAACTTATCGAAGATGGTGAACAGTTCGAGCTTCATTTCAAGCTCTTCAGGAACGGCTTCGATAATCAGTTCGGCGTCGCGAATCGCCTCGTCGACGACGCAAGACGTGGATATGCGCGAGAGAGCCGCATCGCGGGAGGCCGGATCAACCTTGCCGCGTTTCACCCCTTCTTCGAAGGCTTCGCGAATCCAATCGAGGGCTTTTGCGAGGATGGAGCCGTTCACGTCCTCGAGAACAGTCTGAAAGCCTCCGAAAGCCGAGGCATAGGCGATGCCGCGGCCCATGGTTCCCGCGCCGATCACGGCGATTGTCTTCACGTCCATCGACGCCTCCTCGACATTTTGCTGCGCGCAAGCGGCGGCAGTCGCCTGATATCCGGCTATGATCTCTAGGCCTTCGGACAAGCAGCCAACCCGTCGGGTTCCGCCCCCGTCAAGCGTTGTTTGTCGAGATCACGGTCGAAGGCTAGTTCTTCTTGAAGCAAGAGACCTCTTGCCTTGCCGCAGGTGGTTCAAGTCCGCTTCTGATAGGCAATCCTTCTTGGCATCGCGTATCCCTTCCGGGAGCCGGCTAGTAGCGTGGAACGGTTGGATCGATTTCGAGTGACCAGCGATCGATGCCGCCCGACATCGATTTGGCCGACTTGACGCCCTGGGCGCGGAGCCAGTTGGCGACGTCGAGACTGCGCATGCCGTGGTGGCAATAGCAGATCACGTCCTCGTCGGCATCAAGAGCCTGCAAATTTGCAGGGATGTAGCCCATCGGGATGTGCGTCGCTCCTGCGATGTGGCAAATCGCGTATTCGTGGGGCTCACGGACATCGACGAGCAGGACTTTCTCGCCACGGTCGAGGCGCTCTCGCAATTCGCGCGGAGTTATCTCAAGGTCGTTCATATCGCTCCTCGAAGCCGAAAAAGGCTAG
>JBPYDQ010000777.1:0-4249 GCA_051986135.1 Terriglobales bacterium
ATTGTCAAAACACTTGGGTGACAGGGAATTAGTGGATCGGAAGCTCAGGCAATTTCGATGGTCGAGTGCCTCGAACATCAGCGGTCAGTGAAAGTGCTATCGGTGAAAACCTCGGATGTGATCCATGTACAAAGCTTAGAGCGGGTGACACGCCCTTGTAACGTAGGCCGGCGGTTGGCATGGGGCAACTTCCAGTTTGTCGAGAAACCGGGAGTGACGGAAGTACCGCCGACAATACGGTGGTTGCTGCGGCTAATCTCGAAGATGTTTCTCTTGAGATTTGATGAAATAGTCAGGCCAGTAACTTTATTCAGAGGGCGCTCTCGTCAGCAAAACGCCCGTGGGGCTGTATGATACGTGGTTCGGATTCCCTTAGGGATTATCTGTAGGCAGAATCGAGTGCTGGATCCCGAATTCATTCGTGACAACCCGGAAATCGTGAAGCACGCGACCCTTGTCAAACGGCTCGCCTCAGCGGAGTTGGTGGACGCCTGGCTAACGGCCCGGAAGCTCTCGACTAGAAAGCGCTATTACCACGAACGGCTAGTGCGTCAATCTAAGGGCAAGCCGGGAAGTCGGGGACGGCGGTTCCGTTCCGAATCAAGTTGAACACCACCGTCTTGGTTGGTGGGTCGTAAGAGTTTGTGGAGCTGTTCCAGTTCGCGGTGCTCCAGCCCACTAGGCCATATCCCTGGGCCAGCGTGTAAGTCTCCTGCACGTTGTAGACACCATCCGTATGCCCCTGGCCGCCCCAGCGGTAGTAGATTTTCAGCGTGTGCTGAAAACCTATGTCTCCCTGAATGTCAGTAACGCCAAAGTCATGAACCTCGTTCCTGATGTCACCTAGGATAAAGGTGCGCGTGAGAGAGCAGTTCTGATACACACCAATTGTTGAATCAGTCGAGAGCAAGAAGTCTCCATCTTTGGAGAACCGCCGCACAAGCGGGATGGTGTTGATGTGGTAGGTCGCTTTGTAATCGCGTGAACTCGTCCAATTCAACTCAGTCGCGTAGTGATAGATGTAGTTGGCATCATACAACTCGACGTCAGCAGGCCAACCCTGCCCACTCTTAATCCACCACACTGTGCCGGTGGACACCATCGTATACATCGGGTTGGCGTTACCCTCTAAGTGCAAGCCAGCCATTTTGATTGGGTCGGGTGTCATCCACTGGAGCATGTCGAACGTGTTTGACTGGCTACTTCCCGACCCGGAAGAACTTGATCCGGACCCGGACGAGCTGGAACCAGAACCAGAAGAATTCGAGCCAGAGCTGGATGATGAACTCGAACTGGAAGAAGGGTTTTTATTGGTGTTGACGTTGGGAGCCGCGGTAGGGTCAAGATGGGTGCCGCTACAGCCGAGCAAGTAGACACAAAGCCACAACAAGACGAGGTACTTCATCACTGCACTCCGACGTGAAAGCTTGATTTGTCTTGCTGCCCGGCGAGTTCAGGCGTAGGGGATTGCTGAACCCGCGAAGCGAAATTGAGCCGAATGTATCGCGGAAGGAGGTACAAACGTAAGCTGTCGGAAGTACACGTCATTGACCATGGGCTAGCTAAGGGGAATAGCTTAGTCAGAAATCGAAAATAAGAATGCGCCCTGTTTCGGTAGGTGCATGGAAAATCTGGGGATCCAGATGGGGCGTTGGAATTGGAAGCAGATCGGCGTCAAGGGAATCACTCGGGGCCTGCATGACCAGCAATCTTGCGATCGGTGAAGAAAGTTTGTTAATGGCGCAATGGGGTGTGCCTTGTGGGAAGACACGACGCCCGGGTTTCAGGACTTAATCCAGTCAAAGTGTGATCGGTGAAAATTAAAGATGGCCTCGCCGAGCAATTGGCTGTTCCGCACCCAGCATCTGATGACTGCGAGATTACTGCTGCGAAAACAAGCAATAGTCAATAAGACCGTGAATGGTGGAAAGCATCTGAGCCACTCGTCTCAGATGCCCGGTGCGGTCAGCAAAAGGGCGATCGGTAAAATTTCTGGTCTGCATCACCTGTTGATCTGGAGAGGCTGCGGGTACGAACCAGCTAACTTCAAACACAGCCAGCGCCATGGCAGCTTAATTACCGGAGTCTTGGCTCGAGAACAGCCCTAAGCAAAGGTAAGCAAACGCCTGCCTCAGCGTGAAACGCATGCAAGTGAAAATGCAAAAGAACGACTTCCGGTGTAGTTTTCACGCCCGGAAGGTGGCTGACTTGTTTTCGTCTACAAGTGAACTCGCCGAGAAGCTGCGTGCGGCACGATACGTCATCGATCCGGTGACCCTGGAGGTGGTGTATCTGGCGGCGCGTATGCACAAACCTTTGTTGGTCGAAGGTCCGCCCGGGTGCGGAAAGACCGAATTGGCATATGCGGTTGCGGAGGCCGCGAACACGGTTGTGGAGCGGCTACAGTGCTACGTGGGAATTACCGAAGAAAAGGTCATTGGCAGATTCGACGAGGCGCTGCAAAAACTCTTTCTGGAAAGCCAAACCGACCACCTCCACGAAGAATGGAGCGAAATCCGCAACCGGCTGCACACTCTGGACTTCTTTGCCGAAGGTCCCCTTTTGCGAGCGTTGCGTTATGAGCATCGGCCGTGCGTGCTTTTGGTCGATGAACTCGACAAAGTCGACCACAGCATTGAAGCCCTTCTGCTGGAGATTTTAAGCGCGTGGCAGATCACGGTACCCAAACTGGGAACGGTTAAGGCAACTACGGTCCCTTTTGTTGTCCTGAGCTCGAATGAAGAACGGCGTTTGGGTGATCCGCTCCGGAGACGATGCCTTTATCTGCGTTTTGAATACCCTACGGTCGAACGGGAACGAGAGATTCTCACCGTTCGTGGGGGCAGTCGAAGCTTGCGGTTGCGCGCTCAGCTCGCCGGCCTTGCGCATGCGCTTCGCGGGTGGAACATGGAGAAGCCGCCATCCATCGCCGAGATGTTGGATTTGGCGCATGCGCTCGAAATCCTTGGAGTGGAAGAAATCTCTCATGACCAGCGTGACTTGCTGCTGCCGTTGCTGGCCAAGACCGAGGCTGACCGCAAACGCCTCATGCTGCGGGCCGGATTCGAAGGGCTTGTCGCCGATTCGAAACGGTACCGCGACGAACTTCTCGCTGCACAAGAGCACGAACCCCACGCTGATCTGGAGGCTTTCGCTTGAGGTGGGCGAAGGTATGCCTGCTCGTTCTGCTAGTAGGAACAGCGCGAGCACAAGTGGCAGATACGCGCCAACCGCGCGACCGCTCGGAGCGTTGGGCGGAGTACTACGCAACCCGCTACCAGGTGTCGATCGAGTTGGTTGAGGCGATCATCGATGAAGAATCGGCCTGGAATCCCTATGCAGTATCGAGCAAGGGGGCCGCCGGGATCATGCAGCTGATGCCGAGTACGGCAGTCCGCTTCGGGGTACACAACCGCTTTCTGGTGGAGGAGAACATCCACGGCGGCGTGGCGTATCTAGCGTGGCTGAAGCGGAAATTCAACGGGGATCTGCGCCTGATGACCGCGGCGTACTACGTGGGCGAATATCCGATCTCCCTGCGCGGACTCGATTACTCCTCGCGCGATGTTCAGGGGTACGTTCAACGCGTGTCCCGACGTTACCGTTCAAGACGAATACTGCGGGGTTTGCAAGGGCGGAAGAAGAAGTTGAGGTGACGAATGACAAACACTCGAGTTTTTAGATGGTTGTCGCTATTGGTCTTGACGACGGCGGCCAGTGCACAACTGACGACCGTCGATCCGCAGGTTGTCTCTAAACCGACTGCCGATCACAAGATCACGACGATCGAGCTTACGGCCCACTTTGTAACTACGATCCTCATTCCAGAGCCGGTGAATTCGGTCGTGGTTGGCGATCCGGCGCTCTTTCAAGTGGAGCACTCTGAACACGAGCCGGAGTTAGTGTTCGTGAAGGCTCTGACAACGGAAGATGCCGATAGCAATCTGCTGATTTCGACCGTGAACGGACGTCAGATCGGTTTCTTGCTGGTCAGCCACGGGCGTGGGGCTAGCCCCCGCAAGGTAGATTTCCTGGTGCGCTACCAGACCGCCGGGGGCTTTCTGATTGAACCTGAAGCCGTTACCTTCGGGCTGGTCGCGCAGACGATTGGTAGTGTGCCGAAGTCACAGTCGACTGCAAGTCCGATTTCAAGCGTTGCGCAATCGAGTGGAAGATTGCTTCCAGCCGCATTGAACTCGGCGTCGACGCAGGACACTAAGAATGAGACCAAGCCGGATTCTCTCGACAA
>JBPYDQ010000778.1:0-6241 GCA_051986135.1 Terriglobales bacterium
TATCATGGCTGATGAGTTCAATGCTTTTGGCGCAAACCAAAAGCAATACGCAGAAAGAGGGTTCTTTGTGTGCCAATAGTGCAGGGTTGACCCTACCGGCAGGATTTTGCGCGACGATATTCGCGGACGGTATCGGTCACGCGCGCCACATGGCGGTCGGATCGAATGGAGTTGTTTACGTGAACACATGGTCGGGCGACTATTACGACTTCGACAAGGTTCATGAGGGTGGATTTCTAGTAGCTCTGCAAGACAAAGCGGGAACTGGAAAAGCGGCTACCATTCAGCGCTTTGGGGCGACCGTTCAGACTGGCGGGGCTGGGGGAACTGGCATCGCCGTATACGACGGATCAGTTTATGCAGAGATCAACGATCGAATCGTGCGGTATCGAATCCCGGCAGGCGCGATCCTGCCCCAGGCACCGCCCGACACCATCGTATCCGGATTACCTTTAGGCGGCGACCATCCGATGCACCCATTCATCATCGGGGAAAATGGGTCGTTGTATGTTGACGTCGCTTCGGCGACAAACTCCTGCCAGACGCAAAATCGGCAGCCCAGAGTTCCCGGTGCCAACCCGTGTACTGAACTGGAGACCCGCGGCGGCGTGTGGCGCTACGATGCCAACAAGACGAACCAGACGTTTTCCGCTGCCGATCGCTTCGCGACAGGAATCCGCAACGCGGAAGGCTTTGCATTCGACTCAGAGGGCAATCTGTTTGTCACGCAGCACGGACGAGATCAGCTGCATTCGAATTGGCCCAATCTGTACAAGCCGTCCGAAGAGGCAACGCTGCCCGCCGAGGAACTTATGCTGTTGAAATCCGGCGGCGATTACGGCTGGCCGGAATGCTATTACGACGGCACCCAGAAAAAGTTGGTTCTGGCTCCTGAGTATGGCGGCGATGGAGGAAAGGCTGTAGGACTTTGCGAGAACAAGCTGTCGCCCGTCGCTGCTTTTCCTGCCCACTGGGCTCCTAACGCGATGGTTCGCTACGAACAGAAACAGTTTCCAACCCGCTATCGCGACGGAGTGTTCATCGCCTTCCATGGTTCGTGGAATCGCGCGCCCTACGCGCAGGGAGGCTATAACGTTGTGTTCCAGCCACTCAACAGGGACCGAACAGTCGGCAATTGCGAAATCTTTGCAGATGGCTTCGCTGGTTCGGTAAAGACCCCTGAGGGCGCCGAGCATCGCCCCTCCGGCCTCGCGGTCGGAACCGACGGCGCGTTGTACGTGTCCGATGATATTCGCGGACGAGTCTATCGAATCGTTTACACAGGCGACCCTGCGGGACCGGCACCGAAGGCGACACTGTGCCCGAGCAATTCGGCGCCGGCTGGCAAGATCGTACAAGCGGTTTCTGCCCCGCCAGAAAGCAACACCGCCGATCTTCCGGTGCCCGAAGGCTCGTCGTCTGCCATGGTCGCGCTGGGCTATCGCATCTATCAAGGCGAGGTGGGCGGAGCGAGCTGCACCGGTTGCCACGGGGCGAAGGGCACAGGCACGCCACTCGGGCCTGACCTGACCAAGAACAAGTGGCTGTGGAGTGATGGCAGTTTTGCAGGAATCTTGAAGGTGATCACCGAAGGTGTGCCCAAGCCGAAGCAATTTCGCAGCCCTATGCCGCCGATGGGTGGAGCACAACTTTCCGCGACTCAAGCCTCCGCTGTTGCAGCCTACGTGTGGGGCTTAAGCCACAAGCCAGCCTCCGGCACGAAGGCATCATCAGCGGAGCTACTCATCCTCGGTGTAAGAATCTTTCCGCAGAGCCAACCTCCACTGCGGTTGGCGAGTGAGCATTAGGACCTTCACGGGGCGAACGATCTTCGTCGTGAAAGCGGCCTTCTCCAGTGTTAGGAAGCCGCTAGCCCCGCGTCGCTTCGCCGCAACTTGGCTTTTTGTTCCTCAACTTGGGAACTTCACCGAGAGATATGCGGACGTTCTCGCGGATTCGACGTAATTCGTCGACCGACGTCCGAAACCCCGTGCAAGTAGTGCGAAAGCGTCCGCACGTCGCCCTTCCGCCAATATAGCTCCCGCTCACCCCAAGTCCCGCTCGCGACGCTCGCGCATAGGCGTCGCATCTATCTATCTATCCCCACGCCGCGCGCTAATGTGCTGCTAATAAGTAGCGTGACGCAAGGCAGTTTGGTATCCACTGTTTGGTTGCTCTGGTGCTCGCTCCGTCCACTTTTTGCCCAGCAGACTTGCTGCGTATCTAATAGCAGTCTTACTGGCACAAACAACCAAAATCCGTGCGGTGCTAAAATTCGCTAGTTCAAGGTGCCTGCCAACTCAGTGCATAAATTTCTTGGCTGCTTGTGTCTCGCAAGACCAACAGCGAATCATCGGGCGCCAGACCCGTCCACTCGCCGAACTCGCCCTCAAAGCTTCGCAAGCCCTTGAGACTCACCAGTCGCTCCAATTTGCGATCGGAAATCCGAATACGAAAAAATGCAGGATCGTCGACCAAAGTCGTATTGAAGTACAAGTACGTTCCGTCGTGAGACCAGCTCGGATAACCCGTCGGCATCGCAGTCAGTTCGCTCCACTTCTGTGTAACCCGATCGAACAGTTCCAGCTTCCATGTATCGTCGGTGACGGCAGCAATGTATCTTCCGTCCGGAGACCAGCGGGGAGAAAAGAGCCGTGCCGCACCCTGCAACAGGGAAACCTTCTTCGTCAGCAGATCGGCGATCGCGATACCCGGTCCGGAAGGAGTCACCGGCGGATCGCCAGCGACGTTCAGAGTTAAGACGATAGCCTTGCCATCCGGAGACCAGCCAGGGTCGAACCCGACGTCGGCGCTGGGCAGCACGTCGTCAGTCGTACCGCCACCGCTGGCGATCATATAGGCTCTCCAGTTTGCGTTCGCACTGCGTCCCATGAAGACAATTAGCTTCCCGTCCGGCGACCATCGAGGAAGCGCAGCCTGAAATGGCGGCGCCGTAAGCTGGAGACGCTGAGTGCCATCGGCTCGGCTGCGCCAGAGACTTCCCTCAGGAACCGAGACGTAGGCCACAAATTGCCCGTTGCGTGAAAATGCCAAATCGGTGGCTGAAACCCCCTCCAAGTATGTAGTGAACCCACTCTGGGCGCGATAGCGCTCCACTTCTGTTCGGGGCTGCGACCCAACCGCGAAAATCTTCTTACCGTCCCTGCTGACTGCAGGCCAGCTGAAATTCAATGGGCCATTCGTCAGTTGTACGGGCTTGGGGGGCTCAGCGAACCATCGCCTCTGCTCAGGCAAAAGCCACAAGTTTGTTCTTCCCTCGCGCTGACTCTGGAAAATGTAATACTTCCCGTCAGCTGTCCAAGCGCCACAGCACTCGCGTGCCGTCTGGTTCCAGCCGGGCAGCAGAGCGTGCAAGCCGCTACCATCGCGATTCACCTCCCAAAGCGCGCTCGAATCATTTCTGGCATCGATGATTACAAAGCGTAGCCTGCGGCCATCTGGTGAAAATCGGAAACCCAACGCTGCTCCGTTTACCGTTGTCAGCTTGCGCGGTTGACTTCCGTTTCCCGCGGCGAGGTAAACGTCGGAGCCCTTCGCGACCACCGTCCTGCTCCGGTCCTTGGACCAGGCTGCGCCCAGTCCAGACAAGTCATTCAAACGCTGCGGAGATCCGGTGGGCAGGGGTGCGGACCATAGCGGAAAGTCCTTCGGAAAGCCTTCAAAGCCACCTACGAGCAGCGCCGAACCGTCGTCTGCCATATCAAAAAGGGCGACGTTGCCGAAAGGAATCGGCAAGATCGAGGTTTCGCCACCAGCGGCTGACACCTGGGCCACAACAACTTGTTCGCCGTGAAATTCCTGAAAATAAAGCCGCTCGCCGTCGGTGACGATTCCGCCTTTGGACAGATTATCGTGAGTAATTTGAGTGAACCCGGTAATACGCGGTGAGTCCGAAGGCCTAGCCATCCAAACCGCCACCACCGTAATGATGATCAACACCGGGACGGAGTAAGTGAGGACTGGAAAGGCCCTGTTTCGGACTACCGGTGGCGCCGCCTCGGAACTGATACCTGCTTGCGACGGAACTGTGGGAATTGGAATTGCCTGCACTGTCTCAGCTGTGCCGTTCGTCTGACCGATGAACCGATACCCACGCCGATAGAGCGTCTCAATAAAGCGGGGATTTTCAGAATCGTCGCTCAGCGACTGGCGCAGCTTCTTGACCGCGCTGTTAAGGCTGAGATCGAAATCAACAAACGTGTCCCGGGGCCATAGCCGCTTCTGCAATTCCTCGCGGGTGACGATCTCACCCCGCCGCTCCAGCAGCACGGCAAGAATCTGGAAAGGCTGCTCCTGCAGCTTGATTCTTACTCCGGACTTGCGCAGTTCCCGAGTGTCCAAGTCGAGCTCGAAGAGGCCGAACTGGATAATCCTGGGATTCGTCGTCGGCCGCGCCACCCCTCTCACCTCTGTGATTCTGGCAGTTTACACCCAAAGATGGTTTCCGAAGTTTAGACGGTTCGGGTCACATTCCGTTTCTTCCCCTGCCTTTTCAGTGCCTTAGCTGATCATATTCGTTTCCGAACCCGATCACGCCCGATCCATTGTTCTGCCTCCTGGCGCGAACGAAAGTGCCCGTATTCGCCGGAAACAGCCGTCCAGTTAGGCAACAACTGGTTGGTAGCGAGCCGGCAAAAAAGGAGAGTTTCCATGAAAAACGAGATGCTGATCATCGCAAGTGTCTGCCTATTAACCACGCTCGTCGGGCGACCTGCGTTCGCTCAACTAGGTGGAGTTCGAGCCGAGATCCCCTTTGACTTTGCTCTGTCCGGGAAGACGTTTTCCGCGGGCCAATATACGATGATTGCGGCTCCGCACGCGGTCAGAATCGAAGACGCTAACGGTGCAATCGTCGCAGTTGCTTTGGCCAATGAGGTTTCGGGAGATTCTAAGATTGCCAACGGTAGGATCGTCTTCCGCTGCTATGGCTGGCGCTGTTTCCTTTCCGAGCTGTGGTCTCCTGTTGAGGAAAACGGACGACAGTTGCCGACCCCACGGATTGAAATGGAATTGCGGAAAGAGCAAAAAGGAGCTTACTTCGCAGTTCTTGGGGAAAAACCAAGGGAATAGCGCGGATGTAAGATCCAGGCGCTCAGGCGGAGAGGCTTGCGTACTGTTTTACAGTCGTCCGGGATCATGAATGCTATGGCTTGATGTCGTCAGCTGGTACCGGCGGCTTGCGGAAGAATTAACTGGACCGTTTCACGACTACGAGCAGTGTGTTGTGTAACGATCTCAGCCGAAAATCAGTCTGAACGCCGATCTGCGCTGCCACGGGCTTATGTCTTTTACAGCAGGAACTTGTTCACCGTTCAATCGCCTTCTCGCCGAATCCATCCGCCGGCTCGATTCGATGGGCCGAGCTGATCATGGAAGAAATTGATCGGCGGCACCGGCGAAAAGCCTACCCAGCAACGGGCGGTAGGATTCTGGGCTAGATATATCCCTCGCCACGTGCACGCGGTCGAACGGCACCTGGATAAGGACTCTGCCAAAACAGCGCGGTCGAACTCGCTAGATCGATCCCGTCAAGGTGCAAATCTACAGATAGGTCGAGGGAATCGACACCCAGAGGAATGCTAAGTATTGTGGGCAGCATTCGTCAGATCGGACGAGAGAATGTCGAACAAGTCTTCCCAGTAAGTCACCGTATTCGAGAACATTTTTCTCGGATTGCTAGTGTTTCACGTGCTTTTTCTCTGGCTTCACGATTGGATTCCGCTCGGCCGACTTAACGACGTTGCCGCCGTACGCAGCCAAGGCCCCAGTGCTAGGCCTTGTTGTTGTGAATATTATCCAAAGTGTGCCGTTCTCCATCGGCCTATGGTTCAGCGTTTTGCATCTTTGGCGACCACACCCGCATTGCTATACACGTGAGCTTTGGATCAGCTACAGCCTCAACTTTGTAGGTCAGTTTCGTGCTTGGTGGATACTCTATCTCATTCACGCCGGACCTGAACGCGCCGCTCATTATCAGGTCAGGTTCGGCAAACCCACCATTTTCTGCCTGGTAGTGTTCATGATTCGAACGCGGCGAATGTTCATGCTTCATGTTGCGACCCTTGCCACGCTGTTTGGCCTGCTCGTGAATTGGTCCGACTTGATACTCGAATCCCCGACATTGTCAGAGACGCCCTAGAAAAGAGCCATAACTCATTGCAAACAGATGGTTGGCGTGGGCCTCTTTTCATCCTTCGTAGTGACCGGATTCCGGTCATGC
>JBPYDQ010000779.1:0-5772 GCA_051986135.1 Terriglobales bacterium
TGGTTCGGGGAAGCCAAAAGTTGCTATCGCTGGCGAGCAGCAATTGCCCGCCACCGCCTAAAGTCGTGGTGAACGGCGGAAATGGCTGGAAATTGCTGCCGTCCGGCTGACCATCATACAGTCCGGCGACGGCGGCAATGTCGTACCGACGATACAGGCCTTGAAGATCACCACTCGGGCCGAAAGCTAAGCCAGAATTGGCGATGCACGCAGGCGCCCCAGGGCACCCCGCATGGAAAGGAAAGTGCCACGTCATTAACTGCAGGGATCCAGTGGAGGGAATGTAGTGGAACACCGAAGAGCCGAGGCCGCCATTGTTGTCGATTCCATAGAAACTGCCGTCAGCAGCCATGATCATGTCGTTGGGGGACCCGCCCTCGCTTGAATAATTAAAGCTGAAAACTACTTCATAGGTTCCGGTGGATGGAGTGATGCGAAAGATCGTGCCGCACGCTAACTCACCGCCGAATCCGCAGCCGCTGCCGGTTCCTCCCGCACTGCTCGCACCATAGACGTTTCCGTCGGTACCCGCTAACAATGGTACGACTAAGCCATCGATGTTAGACCCATCAGTGCAATTAGGACCGACGGAGCAAAATCGATGGATCACGTGGAAGCCCGATGCAGTCTTGCTGATGCGGAACACTACCCCATAGCCCTGGCCGAAGTTGGCGCCAGAATTCCCAAAGCCGATCCCGCCTGCCGCGGTCAGGCCGTAGAGGTTGCCGTCCGGGCCTTCCGCAAGCGAGACTGGAGTTGCGCCGTTTGGAAAGTTGTTTTGCGTCCCTGAAGTAAACGTGTGCATGAGGGTAAACTTACCGGTGGGCGTAAGAGAAAACACCGTGCCTCCGAACACGGGTTGCCCATTTTGCTTGGTGCCCGAATAGGCGGCAGTACCGTAAAAATTGCCGTCCGATCCCAGCAGCAGGAAATTCGGGTTGGCGCCGTCGGGACAGGCGCCGAACTTCGCGCCGTTGCAGACAAAGCTATGGACGACGACCGCCTGCGAACTGGCTGCGTACGCGGAGCTGGCCAAAAGCGCAAACAAAAGGACTGCCATGAGTTTTCGGTTCACGTAACGGCAGATTGCCGCGATTGTCGCTTTCCCCGCCAAAGAGTGTCTTAGCGGTGCTTGTCGCGTTTTACAGATTCCGTTATGGATGGCTAATGTGCGAAGTGCGAGCTGGGTCATTACACACCTCCTAAGTGTCAATGGCCAGAGCGGAGGGGAAGAGCCGCTTCAACGCAACTTATACCTTATGCTCGAAACGGAGGTGTCTCGATCGAGCAAATTCTTTGTCAAATTCCTGTGACCATGAGCAACTATTGCGCTTTGTATCGCCCAGTCTGCTACACAATGGATGTAATCGCACCTAATCATGTGCCACGCTATCGGACGATCGGCTAGACTTACACTCATCTATCGCATGACGAGCGGTCGGCTGGTTTAAAAAGTTCGCGGATGCTAGTGTCGGCTGCGGATCGAGCGGAGCTTCTGAACGGTGTAGCTGGCCGGCGTCAATGAGAACACGAGCCGAGCATAGAGCCGTGCTCTCAATAGGTTCCTGACCTGGTATGCCAAACAGGTGCAGCGTTCAGGCGTCCCGGGGCCGCCTGCGAAAGTATCCGCGCCTGGCTCGAAGGGCGCTTATCCACGTCGTCATGCTTGAGCTCGACAATACGAGCGTCCGGAGTCTTCCACGTGCCTTGGATTGCGCTCTCGCGGCCGCACCACCCGTGGCTACATACCAAGGCGATCCCAACAAAGATGAGTAAAGACCAATGACGGTAAGTTCGTCCTCGCCTAATAAGTCCCCCATCTGGAATCAGGTGAATTGCTACAGTCAAGTTCTTACCGCTCAATCGGATTTCCCCCGGCTCGCCGGCGGCACAATGCCAGTCATCCGCAGATACTCCACCATCTGTCCGTAGTGGTTGTAGGCCTCCGATACACTGAATGTCGCCATGTTGATACGCGTCGATCTCCCGATGCTCTGCAGCATGTTCTGCGGCGTCAATGTTGCCGCTGCCTTGTGACCCAGCGCGAACGAGTTTTTCAGGAACTGAATGATCTCAGCCTTCGCTTTCAGATTGCCCGGACCGCGGCCATCGTTGAACAATTCCTCGGCCAGTTTGTCGCCCGTGACCGTCGACCAGATGAAATAGTTGCCCGCCGCGACGTGCTTGACCTTCCCGGCAAACGTTGCCAAAGTCGCCATGGCCAGGAAACTCGCGATTCGTCTGTTTTGGATGATGCGGCCAAGGATGGAATTACCAGCAAGTTATGAAATTCGGTTCGCACATGGGACAGCCGGGAAATCGCTATGGTGTGTAGTAGAACATCGCGCTATTGATCGGGAGTTCCACTCCTCTTCACGGAGAAGTTCGCAGTAGTAATCATGATCGGATGTTGTGGATCGAAGAGACGCATGGGTCGGATCGAGACTGACCTGAAACCGATTACGAACGAGCCTATGGTTGGAAAAGCAAAACCTTCAACGAGAGCGAAATGGTGCTCTTCTCTAGTTCATGCAGAGGTGTGCAAAAAAAGGGATTGACAGTGCCGGCGTTGTTAGAGAGGCGATGTTACCCCAGTTAACGAAACGGCTTCTGCTGGTTCATGTTTGCGTATTGACTGGTAAATGAGCGCAGGCAGAGACAACCCGCCAAGCCGTCAATCTGCCGAAAAAGAACTGGCCAGTATATCCTCATAGGACTCACGAGTCGAACTGGTTCAAGGCTCTCTCTGCGTTCTTGGTCTGCATCCCTGGTATTCTCCGAACCTCACCGACTTGGTCCCACAACAGGGTATCCGGTTCTGCCGTTGGTGCCCTACGCTTAGATTGCCGCGTCAGTGAGTGAAATTGGGATCATACGCCAACTACGACTGGATCAACCAAAGGAGCCTTTGGAAATCGAGTCCCGCTTACATTCCCGGTCTTGACATATTCGCCGAGAATGGGGGAAAGTACACCCCTCGCGAATGGGAAGACAGATTAGAGCCGAACTGAACCATTCAAAACTGGTTGTCAAGTGGAGGAATGAAACATGGATGCAATTCTCAAAGCCTTCCCAGTGCTGCTGATAATGGCGTGTCTTGGCCCCATGGCTAATGCCCAAGCCCAGAGCACGAACGATGGCGGCATGCGCACTGCGGTGTTTGGCCCATCGAAGGTCGCTGTTCCGGCCAGCCACAGTCATGCGAGACTCAAGACGTTGTTCAGCAACTTGAGTGATTACACGTATGGCACCTACTTCTGCTGCGGTGGCGCCATAATTTCAGGGCCGGCCGCGCAGCATAGCTTTGGCGAGCTTTGGCTGGCTCTGCCTGTTACGCCCAAAGAGAACTTCACACTGATTCGTATTGACGCACCGTTCTCAACGCTTGATGGCGCGCCTTCTATTGCAGTCTGGGTGGCGGCGGATGCGGGGGGTGTACCTGGCGATACGATAGCGGGTCCGGTCGACGTCAAGACTCTACCGCTAGGAGGCTGCTGCGGACTCTCGACGGTTGCATTCGAACATGTGTCGCTTACCCAGGGAATGCAGTACTGGATTGTGGTGGGTACCGATTCGAACTCAATGGACTCCAATGATATATGGCCGTTCAATACTACCGATATGAGACCCCACCCGGTCGCGATTTACTCCAATGGAGCCTGGAGAGCAGAGGTGGGCCTACTTCCTGCGATTGGCATTTTTGGAGATAGATAGCACAGTCAACACAGGTGACGCGTCCAATCGGCAAAGCGTCGGGCTACGCGTAATTGGCGTTATCAGATAGCAGACGAGCAGTCACCTTGTGCTATGGCACTAAGATTTATCACCAACCGGGTCGGTGGTTTCCGATTGGCCGAGGATGCGTACTCGATCTGCCTACGTGGCCACTAGGAAGATGCTTGAAACATTGAGGTTCACGACTTAAAATCAGGCCCTTTGGCGGTTGTCGCAAGCAGATTCTTGCTGGGGGAGTCAACATGTTGAATGGCAGCGTTGTCCCGGTTCTCATCGCTCTAATCATGCTGTCTTCCCCAGCGCTCGCTGGCACGTGGTATGTCGATGGGGTCAACGGCGACGATGGCAATGACTGCAAGACGAAAGCCACGGCGTGCGCCACCATCGGGCACGCGATCTCGCTTGCGGCGTCCGGCGACACCATTCAGATTGCCGCGGCCACCTTACCAGGAAAATCTAAGCATTCCGTTTAAGCTGACGCTGAACGGCGCCAAGGCGTCGACAACCGTCATCGACGGCACAGACAGCGGCAATGTCTTCACGGTTGGCATCGGCATCCATCTTACGCTGTCGAATCTCACCATCGAGAAAGGTGTCGGCTATACGGGCGGCGGAGGTGTCAGCAATTCCGGCACGCTTACTGTCAACAACAGCCTTTTCTACTTGAATACAGCGCTCAGCGGCGGCGCCATCTTTAACACCGGGATGGCGATCATCAGCAACACGAGTTTCAATGGGAATAGCCCCTACTTTTTCGGGCATAGCGCGAGCTGCGGCGCCATCGACAACCGCGGCACGATGACGATCACGGCCTCGACCTTTGACACCAACTACGCTAACAATAATTTCACCTTCGGTGGCGCCATCTGCAACCGTGGCACACTGACGATCACGGACAGCACACTCAGCAACAATTCGTCGAGCGGGAACAACGGGGGCTACGGCGGCGCGATTTTCAACTCTGCGGGGACCCTCACCGTTACGAACAGTACCTTCAGCGCGAACAGCGCCACGACGAGCGGAGGAGCCATCTACAGCCAAGGGGGAACCGTCCACATCAGCAATTCGACTTTTGGCAACAACCCCGAGTCTATCGGCGGCGGCGGTGCTCTCAGCAACGCGGGAAGCAAGGTTCTTATCCAAAACAGTATTGTCGCGAACAGCGCGAACGGCGGAAACTGTGCCGGCACGATCACCTCCCACGGCTACAACCTGAGCAGCGACAGTACCTGCAAGTTCAGCAATGTGGGAGATCTCAACAACAAGAATCCCAAGCTCGGCAGGTTGAACAAGAACGGAGGCCCGACTCAAACGATGGCGCTCCAGCAAGGGAGCCCGGCACTCGACGCGGGCAATCCCGGCGGCTGCCGTGACTTTGCAGGGAAGCTTCTGACGACCGACCAGCGCGGCCTGCGGCGTCCCGGGGGTGGGGAAACGACCGGCTGCGACATGGGCGCGTACGAAAGCCAAACGTATTGACTTAGAGTTTGCATCGCCTGGATTACCAGAATGCCGCCTTTGCCCCTCTCGCCGGGTCGGTGAGTAATATGGATATAACGCCAATTGGCGTTCTCGGATCATTCAACTTGTTCGCTCTCATTGACTTGCCGTTGCTTCCCGCATAACATGCCTCCTCCCTATGCTCGAACAGACCATTTCTCATTACCACATTGTCGAGAAACTCGGCGGCGGCGGGATGGGTGTCGTCTACAAAGCCGAGGATTCCGAACTTGGCCGTTTCGTTGTCCTGAAGTTCCTGCCAGAAAACCTAGCGAATGACGCGCAGGCTTTGGAACGCCTTCGCCGCGAGGCGCGTGCTGCTTCTGCTTTGAACCACCCAAACATCTGCACCATCCACGAGATTGGTAAGCACAACGGACAATCCTTCATCGTCATGGAGTTTCTGGATGGCATGACGCTGAGACATCGGATCGGCGGAAAGCCATTAGAGATTGAAACACTGCTGTCGCTAGGGATTGAGGTCGCCGACGCGCTCGATGCTGCTCACGCCGCTGGCATCGTCCACCGCGATATCAA
>JBPYDQ010000780.1:0-9182 GCA_051986135.1 Terriglobales bacterium
GGCCCGCGGATTCACGCTCATCGAATTAATCGTAGCTACGACCATTTTGGTGATTCTCACGGGAATGGCCTTGCCGCTGGCGCGGCTAAGCATCAAGCGGGAAAAAGAACACGAGTTGCGCTACGACCTGTGGCAGATGCGCGATGCCATTGATCGCTACAAAGACGCGGCCGATCGCAATGCCATGCAAACCAAGGTCGATAGCATGGGCTACCCTCCCGACCTCCAAACGCTGGTGGATGGTGTGGACATGGGTGGCAAGAAGGTTCGTTTTCTCCGGAAAATACCTGTCGACCCAATGACCGGGAATACTGACTGGGGCTTGCGCTCGGTGCAGGATGACCCTGCTTCCGATTCATGGGGTGGGCAGAATGTCTTCGACGTCTATACCAAGTCCGAGGTAACAGCTTTAGATGGGACTAAGTACAAAGAATGGTGAGAGGCAGGACAAAACGAAACCGCGGGTTCACGCTGATTGAATTGATGATCGTGATGAGTATTCTGCTCATCCTGATCACCATCGCGATTCCGATTTACAACCAGTCGATCTTGCGTGCGCGGGAATCGGTGCTGCGGCAGGACCTGTTTACCATGAGACAGGTCATTGACCAATATACTCTCGATAAGCAGAAGGCACCGCAAGCGTTGGAGGATCTGGTCAGCGCCGGCTATCTCAAAGTCATTCCCAATGATCCTTTCACTGGTCGCAATGACACCTGGCAGAGTGTGCAGGAAGATGTCACTCTCGACCCGAGCGTTACCGAACCCGGCATTTCTGACGTACACAGCGGATCGAATCAAGTTGGTAGCGATGGGACGACGTATAGCAGTTGGTAATTCATAGAATTCAAGGAAATTGGTAGGACTCGAAGAACGACGAGTCAATTCCATAGATTGCTTTCTATCGAACTCCGGCACTAACATTGATACATGCCTGTGGATACTGACGTTCTCCCCTGTATTCGTGCGCCGCGCGGAACCTCTATCACGTGCAAGGGCTGGCAGCAAGAAGCGGCCATGCGCATGCTCATGAACAACCTCGACGAAGAAGTTGCCGAACGAGCTCAGGATTTAGTCGTCTACGGCGGCACAGGGAAAGCGGCACGCAACTGGGATTGCTATCACGCCATCGTGCGCTCGCTGAAAGCGCTGGAAAGTGATGAGACGCTTCTGGTGCAATCCGGGAAACCGGTCGGTGTTTTCCAGACTCACGAGTATGCTCCGCGAGTGCTGCTCGCCAACTCCAACCTGGTGGGGCACTGGTCCAACTGGGAGAAGTTCAACGAGCTGGAGCGTGCCGGACTGATGATGTACGGACAGATGACGGCCGGCTCGTGGATTTATATCGGGTCGCAAGGCATCGTGCAGGGCACTTTCGAGACCTTTGCTGCGGCGGGCGAAAAGCACTTCGGCGGTGAGTTGGAAGGGAAGTTGATCGTATCCGGGGGTATGGGCGGAATGGGTGGCGCGCAGCCACTGGCGGCAACCATGGCGGGAGCCGCGTTCCTAGGAATTGACGTCGATCCGGAGCGCATCAAGAAACGGCTGAAGACCGGCTACTGCGACTTCATGGTCAACACCCTCGACGAAGCGTTGCGGATTCTCAAGAACGCGGTCCGTAAGAAAGAGAACGTCTCAGTGGGGCTGGTAGGCAATTGCGCGGACGTCATTCCTGAATTAGCGGAGCGCGGGGTGGTTCCAGACATTCTGACCGATCAGACCTCGGCGCACGATCCGCTGAACGGGTATGTGCCGAATGGCATGGTCCTGGACGCCGCTCGCGCATTGCGCCAGCGCGACCCCGAGGGATACCAGGAGAAGTCGCTGGATTCGATAGCGCGGCATGTAGAAGGAATGTTGCGCCTGCAGAAGATGGGTGCAGTCACGTTTGATTACGGCAACAACATCCGCACCTTCGCCTTTCAGCGTGGCGTGAAGAATGCCTACGATTTTTCCGGATTTGTGCCTGCCTATATTCGACCGCTCTTTTGCCAGGGTCGCGGACCGTTCCGCTGGGTCGCGTTATCCGGAGAAGCGGCCGATATTCACGTTACCGACGAGCTGGTGCTCGAACTCTTTCCTGACAATCGCATCCTGAGTCGCTGGATTGATCTCGCCCGCAGGCGCGTCAAGTTTCAAGGGTTGCCCGCGCGGGTTTGCTGGTTGGGGTACGGCGAGCGGGCGCAGTTTGGTCTGGCCATCAACGACCTGGTGAAGAAAGGGAAGATCAAGGCGCCCATTGTAATGGGGCGCGATCACTTGGACTGCGGTTCGGTGGCGTCACCCTTCCGGGAAACCGAGTCCATGAAAGACGAGAGCGACGCCGTGGCAGACTGGCCGCTGCTGAACGCCATGTTGAACACGGCGGCAGGAGCATCATGGGTGTCCATTCACAATGGCGGCGGGGTCGGCATCGGGTACTCACAACACGCAGGTCAGGTGACAGTAGCCGACGGCACGGAGATGATGGCCAAACGCATCGATCGTGTGCTGACGACAGATCCAGGGATGGGTATCATTCGGCACGCCGATGCCGGGTATGAAGAGGCTAAACAATTCGCGGAAAATAAAGGCGTCGCCATACCGATGTCGCGGCAATGAAAACCTTGGTTTCCACCGGGGTGGCAAATCGTAACTGGTCAGCCCTTCTGCTGGTGAATGCTGGCCAGTTGCTTACTCTGCGCGCTCCCTCCCCCGGGCCACGACGCGGCTCGGAACTCAAAGAATTGGGGATTATTCAAGATGGAGCTGTCCTCAGCCTGGGCGGGAAAATTGTATCGGTTGGTGGTACTAAAGACGCACTTCACGATCTTTGGGTGATCAAAAATCGGAAGAGGGTCACGGAAGTTGACTGTGGCGGAAAAGTTGTTGTGCCAGGATTTGTGGATGCACATACGCATCCAGTGTTTGCCGCTCCGCGGCTAGCTGATTTTGAAGAGCGAGTTTTGGGCGCAAGCTACGAAGAAATTGCGGAAAGCGGAGGCGGGATTCGTGCCAGCATCGACGGGGTTCGTCGGGCAAGCCGGAAGGAACTAGCAGCTCGAATCATGCGCGCTCTGGATGAAATGGCCTCCCAGGGCACGACTACGGTCGAGGCTAAGTCCGGTTACGGTTTGAGTGTCGAGGCGGAATTGAAATCGCTGGAAGCGATTCGCTACGCAGCGTCGCGCTGGCCCGGAACCGTGGTTTCCACGCTTCTTGGAGCACACGTGGTTCCGCCGGAATTTCAAGGACGCTCACAAAAGTACGTTGAGGCCGTCTGTTCAAAGATGATTCCGCAAGCAGCCCAGCGGAACCTGGCCTCCTTTGTGGACGTATTTACAGAGCTCGGTGCCTTCACCGTTACGGAGACCGAGGCTGTGCTGAGGGCTGCAACAAAACACTCTTTGAATGTTAGGGTCCATGTGTGCCAGCTGACGGAGTGCACGCTGGAGCCAATTCTGCGATACCGCCCAGCATCGCTCGATCATCTCGATTACGTGTATGATGATGATATAGCTGCCATTGCAAAGCTGGACACGGTAGCCACACTGGTCCCGGGAGCAAACTATTTTCTCGGGAGAGAGACTTTTCCGCCAGCGCGGAAGTTGATTGACGGTGGGGTACCTGTAGCGCTGGCTACCGACTACAATCCCGGCACCTCGCCGACGACTAGTATGCCGTTCGTCCTTTCGCTGGCCTGTACCCACATGAAAATGTCTCCCGCAGAGGCCCTTGCCGCCGCTACGATCAACGGTGCACACAGCCTACGTGTTGCCGATCGAAAAGGAAGTATCGAACCGGGGAAAGATGCCGATCTTGCCATTTTTGATGTGGATGACTACCGCGAGATCCCGTACTGGATAGCGTCGAATCGCTGTTCGGCCACGATATTGAACGGAACGATGCGATCGGCTTCGTGAAATTCGTTGATTATTTCTTTAAGGAGAAAGATGAAGAAAATTGCAGTAGCGCTTTCAACGGTCCTATTACTGGGCTGTCTGGGTGTCGCGCAACGGCTTCCCGAGGTTGCTTCCCCAGACAATTACAGACTCACATTCAGCCCCGATTTCGATAAAGATAATTTTGCGGGGGAGGAAACCATTCAGTTGCGGGTATTAAAGCCCACGTCGACCATTACGCTGAATGCGGTTGATATCGATTTCAAACAGGCAACGATAACCAGTGGCGGGAGGGAGCAAGCGGCCAAGGTTGTAGTGGACAAACGCAATCAGGTGGCCACGCTGACAGTTGCCAGCGAGTTGCCGGTGGGTGCCGCCAGCATTCACATTGTTTACCTTGGCGTCCTTAATGACGAACTGCGAGGCTTCTATCTCAGCAAGGCGGGAGGCCGGAAGTATGCCGTGACTCAGTTCGAAGCTACCGATGCGCGGCGGGCATTCCCCTCATTTGATGAGCCGGCATATAAAGCTACCTTCGATGTCACGGCTGTGGTCGACAAGGGAGATGTTGCGATTTCCAATGCTCCTGTCCTGTCCGATTCGGCGGGTCCGGGCCAGGGGAAGCACACGGTGAAATTCGAGACCAGTCCGAAAATGTCCTCGTATCTGGTGGCGCTTGCAGTGGGCGATTTCGAATATATCGAAGGCTCCGCCGACGGTATTCCCATTCGCGTGTGGGCAACTCCGGGAAAGAAGGAGATGGGCAAGTTCGCTTTGGCCGCGGCCGAGCAATGCATCAAGTATTACGACCAATACTTCGGGATCAAGTATCCCTTCAAGAAGCTTGACTTGATCGGCCTGCCTGACTTTGCGGCCGGCGCTATGGAAAACACTGGGGCGATCACGTTCCGCGATGTTGCTTTGCTGTTGGACGAAAACCAGGCTCCTACTCGGGCGAAAAAAGAGGTTGCCGGTGTAGTCGCGCACGAGATGGCGCACATGTGGTTCGGCGATCTGGTTACCATGGCATGGTGGGACGACATCTGGCTCAATGAGGGCTTTGCCACGTGGATGTCAACGAAGCCGATTGAGGCTTGGAAACCAGAGTGGAACCTAAATCTCGATGATGTTCGCGACACGGGGGTGGCGCTGGATCTGGATTCCTTGCAAAATACGCGCCCCATCCACCAGAGCGCCGACACTCCTGCGCAGATTCAGGAACTCTTCGATGGCATCGCTTACACCAAAACAGCGGCGGTATTGCGTATGCTCGAATCTTATTTAGGGGAGGACAAGTTTCGGGCAGGTGTGAATGCCTACCTGCAAGCACACGCCTATGGCAACGCGACCCAATCAGATTTCTGGAGTGCGCTTGCGACTGCCTCCAACAAACCGGTGGACCGTATCATGCCCAGCTTCGTCGATCAGGCGGGAGCGCCGACGGTGAGTGTGGTCTTGCAATGCACTGGCGATAAGACTAATGTCACACTCACCCAACACCGTTATTTTTACGACAAGTCACTGTTGGATAGCACGAGCACCGAGCTGTGGCAGATTCCTGTGAGCCTCAAGGGGGAAAACGGGGATGGGAGCTCGGAGTTGTTGACCAACGCGCAACATACATTCAATCTTCCGCTGTGTAATCGTTGGGTATTTGCCAATGGTAATGCCAACGGCTATTACCGAATCAAGTATGATTCTGCGACCTTCGAGCGCATGACGCAGAACGCGGAGAAGGACTTCAGCCCCGCCGAGCGCATCGTGCTGGTGCGGGATGTGTGGGCTGCGATTCGCGCCGGCCAGCAACCGATCGGGGACTTTTTGCACCTCGCCGATGCACTGGCATCCGAGCGCAATAGTGCTGTTGTCCGAGAGATAAATCGCGAGCTGGACTACATTGGTGAACAGCTGGTGAGCGATGCTGATCGCACGCAGTATCAGGCGTGGGTGCGCAGCTTGCTTACTCCGGTTTTTAAGGAAGTTGGCTGGCAGCCAGATCCTGGTGAAAATGAGAACCGAAAAGAACTCCGGTCTTACGTAATTTACACGCTAGGCTACACCGGTCGGGATCCGGAAGTCTTGAGTAAGGCCAGAGAATTGGCAGGAAAGGCGTTGCAAAATCCTACCGCTGTCGATCCTTCCATCATCGACACTGTGTTTACGCTAGCAGCGGTGAACGGTGATACCGAACTGTACGATGAAATCATGGCGCACCTGAAATCCACCTCTGGCGCGCCCCAACAGTACTATCGCTACTTGTTCAGCTTGGCGCATTTTAGCAGTGCGACCCTGCTGCAGCATACCCTACAATATGCCTTGAGTCCGGCCGTGCGCTCGCAAGACAGCTTGTTCCTGGTCTCGAGCGTGATGCGGAACCCTGCCGGTGAGAAGCTAGCATGGGACTTTCTTCAAGCACATTGGCAGCAAATCAACCGAATCATGGGCGGCTACAACACTGGTGGATTGGTAAGAACGACTGGAGTGTTCTGCGATACGGGTTTGCGTGACGGCGTTCGCTCATTCTTTACTGACCATCCGGTTCCTGATGCGGAGCGCTCGTTGCGGCAGGCGCAGGAGAACGCCGGTTACTGCATCGACCTGAAGACGAGCCAGGCACCAGCTCTGGCCTCGTGGCTGGGACGTCACGGGAACGCCTCCGGCGCCGGTCGGTAAAGAACACGAACCGCTCCGGCGGGTAAACGAGAGACTCTGCTGGCGCTGGATAACAAACTCAGCGCCGGTTTTTTTAGTCGTCTCCTATCAAAGCGATCCACTCAGCCTGTTCAAGCTTGTTCGGCCCGCGTTTGAGGGATTCGGATCGGGTTGTTATAATTCGTGCTGTTCCACACGCTCCTGATTCTTCCGGTTGTCGAGCGGGCAATTCCACTCTCGCTCAGCGTGTTTCGGATGGTTCGCCAGAAACGAAGCTGGCGCAATTGTAGCGACCGTGGCCAGGTAGCTCAGGTGGTAGAGCGCAGCCCTGAAAAGGCTGGCGTCGGCGGTTCAACTCCGTCCCTGGCCACCACATTCCAAAGGTTTTAACTACACTTTCCATTTCACATATTACCCACTGGTTACCCACAGTTGGTCTCCTATTGCACCAACCCTGTCGCCAACTTCTCTTGCCGCTTGTGGCTGAACAGCAGCTCCAGAAACATTCCCTGGGCTTTCAGCTTGTCCTCCGACATTGACTTGGCATAGAGTTCGAGAGTCGTGCGCAAGTTCTGGTGACGAAGAAGCTCCTGCACAGTCTTGACATCGACTTTCATTTTCACCAATACCGAGGCCAAAGTCCTCCGGAATGTGTGAAAGCCAAAGGTACGGGGTGGCGCAACCACCCCGGCCTTTTTTGCCGCTACGCGCAGGTAATCCGCGACCAGCATGTTCGCTACTGGCGGTTTTTTCCCTTTTAGCCGAAGACTGGGAAACACAAAGTCATCGTCAGAGGGGTACAGCGTCTCCTTGCGCCACGCAAGAAGATGTGCCGCCAGCAACGGGTGCATCGGCACCGGAGCTTTCGACGCCCTGGACTTGGGCGGACCGAAACGCCGGTCGACGTAGGCTCGCCGCACCTGGATAAAATGATCCGTGAAGTCCAGATCATTCCACTTGAGCGCGAGGACTTCCGAGACGCGCAGCGCCGTCGCAGCATCGGTAAGAGCCATGGTGCGACGCATGAGATCCAGATTGTCCAGGATATCGAGTACCTGGGGTAAGGTCAGAATGACCGGTTCGAAATCGCTTTTGAGAGACTGGCGCACAAACTCGATGGGATTGCCGTCCGAGGTGCGCGGCAAAAATCCTTCACGCTGTCCGTGCACGTAGACATTGTTCATGACTTTCTTTATCTCGCCTAAAGTCGGATTCGCGAGGTTGCACCGCTTCTTGAGCTCCTTCAGCCAGCCTTCCACTTCGTGCGGTTGGACAGAGAGTGCTGGAGTGTTTCGCCAGCGGGGCAAAGCCCAGCGATTGAGATAACGTTTGTACTTGCGAATCGTGGAGTAAGCCTTCTCAATCGTGGCCTCGGTCTGATCTTCAGGCAGTTCCACCTGCATGTAATGAGCTGCAAGTTCTCCAAAAAGCACTTGCCCACTCAGCTGGAATGTTGATCGATTGGGATCGAGATGTAGTTCTTTCGCCCGCCGCTCGGCGGCTTCCCGGCTGGGATATTGTCGAACAGTGCCGATCTTGATCGGTGTGGCCTCTACCCACTTCCCATCTTGTGGGCGCTGCCGGCGGTGGCGAAAAACCCAAATGTCCCCTGATTTACGCTTCTTCCTTTGAAGCGACCCGTTCTGAAAACGTGCCATCACTTCTCCTTTGGAGAGGTGGCACACCCGGCAGGTACAGAGTTTCCTTGATCGCGAGCCCACTCGTCAAGCTCACTGAGCTTGTACCGCCAAGTCCTGCGCCGATTGCATGGCCCGCTCAAGACCGGGTGGGCGGGAATCCTCCCCTCCCGAGACAGCTTTTGAAGTCTTTTCCAGTCAACTGAAAGGAATGCGGCCGCTCGTTTACTATCAACGTAGGGCTCAAATTCTAAAGAAATTGCGGGAACGATTGGGCCAAGCTGGCTGGACATAAAGTGCCTCAACTTTTCTGGAGGTATTATCTAGAAGGCATACTTGAATTTCAGTCAAACGCGTCAGTAGCTTTCTTTGCTTGTTGCTGCATTCAAACACACTCCAGCCCTCAGTTCGAGATAGCTTCATGCCAGAGAAGTGGGCAAGTACTGTCTGCCTGGATCACGAACATTCTTAATGACAAAGGCATCCGACCGTGCGGAACGGTGTCCCGCCGTGTTTTGAGATGGCGCTCGGCGATGCCGACCACGTCCGTGGTCACTCCCAAAAGCATTCTTGGCTGAAATCATTTCGGCCCCTTTATTAACCAATCGCACTTTGGCTGTTCGCGTTCCTTCATCAGGATGCAACGGCACAACATCGGCGCCCACCAGCGGCTCTTCCGTATCGGCATGATCAGCGAGCTGCTAGCCGCGACACTCGCGATCTTCCTGGTGCTGGCTTTGTACGGTTGCTCGAGCGAGTCAACCAGAATCTCGCTGTGCTCGTGCTGATCCTGGGAGGAGTGATGTCGCAGCCGTGCATCCTAACGTTGGGATGCATTAAGTCGTTCAGCAATCACTTTAAACCCCACTAAGAGAAGGTGGCTGGATGTCTGGCAGGGCTTCAAGGCCAAGCTCGGCTGTGGCTTCATCGAATTACCGTTTCACGATGAGGCGGAACACTTTCTGACATTTTAAACGGATTGGGCTTTAGAATTCTTGCTCCAGGTGGTGAG
>JBPYDQ010000781.1:0-19376 GCA_051986135.1 Terriglobales bacterium
GCGTGCTGCGCAGGAAGGTAAACTCGAAACTGAAGAGTCGCCTTGTCGCAACTGCTTGCCTAGCTGCTGTGACGAGAATTGTTGCTCGGCCGCACCGCGTGCTGTATGGTCGTGAAACGTTGTAAGCTTCTTCTTCAAAGAATGCGATTTTCCGACACCTGATGAGCCCTACCCCGGCATATCATGCAGCTGTGCACGGTTACGGTCGCTTGCTGCGTTTACGGGCAATATGCAGGCTGGCGTGAGCTGCTGACTCTCTCCTTAACCCGAATCGCAGGCTGTAACCAAATCGCAGGCTGTGAAATGCCGTCCCGGGAGGCAGCCTCTCTGAGTAATTCAACATGGGACAGGGTCACTGTCCGCGTTCGAGGCCAGGGTGTACGTATTGGGCTAAGACTGGGCTGCCTTTCCGCAGCGCGGCAACATGTTCCCACCTCCTTACATCCTATTGTTCGACTGCGAGACAAGACGTCCCTTAAGGTACCGGCTGGGTTCGCTGAAAATGGCAGAAGGTCATTTCCAGTGTCATGCAGTCCCCGGAATTGTGCGAATGATATCCGATGAACAAAAACGAAAAGCAAAAGAGAGAGCAGTCACAGAGCTAAAGAAAATCCTGGCAATCGCCTTCTACGTTTGGGTGGTACTTAGCCTCTTGGAAATTCATCGCTTTGCGGTTCTTAGGGCGGTCAGCCCAGCTTCCGTGTCCGGCTACAGGATCGGCTTCGCGGCAATCAATGCATTAATTGTGAGTAAGGTCATCATAATTGGCCAAGCGCTTCACGTAGGAGAGCAAGGCAGCGAAAAACGCCTTATCACCTCGGCATTGTTCAAGGCGGCCATCTTTGCGTTACTGCTGATCTGTTTTGACATTGTTGAAGAGGTGATTGTCGGCTTGATTCACGGTAAGTCTATCACTGCCAGCATTCCACAATTGGGCGGAGGAGGATTGGAAGGCATAATTCTGGTCGGCATCATGGCATTCGTGTTCCTGATTCCATTCTTCCTGTTTATAGAAATTCAAAGAGTGCTGGGCAAAGACAAGCTGCAGTCGCTGATTGTCCAGAAGAGATCTAACGCTGACGCAGCGTAGCTGCGAACCTCGAAGACAACAAACTGGTTAGAAAGGACAGGTCAGTCCAGGGGGCACATCTTCCGGCTCACCATGGGCTCAATAGGACGGACCTTTGCTCCGTCGTTGACTGCCTGAGACGTCCCTTTGGCCAGAGGGGGCAGCCCATCTGTGTCATCTTGACTTCCATGGCCGATGGCACGGAAGCGTTTTCCATTCACAACGGTGAAGATCACACTGTCGATGGAATCGCGATACGCAAGTCGCCGATGATTTTTCTTATCGGGCTCGATGCCATCGCCGTCGATGAGGCTCGCGTGCTTTCGGTTGATGAGTTCAAGGGGCGGGATCGTGGCTCACCAACAAGCAATTGACGTACACCATAGAAAGCTGTTGCTTGATGGCCAGTAACGGGAACAACAAGTAATAGAAATGCACGCCAAGGCTCAGCACACCGCCTGGAGAACCGACCCTCACGCGGATCAGGAGCGATCGGGGGGTGCAGCCTAGTATCTAGCCAGTCCAACGGCTTCACACACTTGGATCCGTCAGCAGTCGTGCCTTGCCACCCCTTCTCGAAGCTACATACCGAACAAAAGGGGCAACTTCCGTGCCGTTTTTGCCATCTTTTGGGAGGTATCAAGCAGGAGGTAACTATGAAGCGACTTGCAGTGGCCCTATTTTCGGTTCTAGTGTGGTTGTCGCTCTCAGCCCTTGCCCAATACTCGGGGCAGCAGCCCAGCACAAGCGGTCAGCAGGGTACGAGCGCGCAATCCACAACCACGCAGACCACCACAAAAACAACAACTTCGACAGAAAGTGGAGCCGGAAAGCTGCACCACCTTAAGGGCAAGATCAGCGATGACGGCAAGACCTTTACCAGCAGCAAGGACAATAAGGCGTGGACCATCAGCAATCCCGATGCCGTGAAAGGGCATGAAGGACATGATGTTAGCGTCAGTGCGCATGTTTATCCCGACAAAGACGAGATTCATGTGATGTCGGTGAAAATGTCGGGAGAAAAGGCCGGCAAGGCAAAGGGTGGCGCCATGTCCGAGCAGCCTCCGCAGTAGCAGGAGAAAAAACCTGGAATTGTTGATTAGGGTCAGCGTCAAGCTGGCCCTACTTTATGGGTACGCTCGAACCGCCAACAGCAATAATCGTGGAAGCGTACTTGACGGCTGCGTACTCCCTGGGGAAGCCGAGTCTTAAGGGCACTTGCTCGACCGAGTCGGCTGGCTGGCGGGCGTCACTACTTCGGAAAACCGGAAGTTCGGACTTGGGCATGCGGCTTTTGTGCCTGTGGCATTGCCATCGTTGGTTAGCGCGCTTGGCGTGCTGTGGCCTCGATTCTGTTCAAGATGAGGTATCCGGAGGATTTCTTCCCGTCCTGCCGCCGTGACTAAGGAATTCGTAGCCGAGTTTTCCTAAAATCCCACCTCGCAGCTGTCGCTGGACCGAGAAACCTCGTTGTGCGATTTCCCCTGAATGAACTCTTTGGCAAGTCCCGAAGAGATTCGCGTGCTAGCCAATGTCCCTCACAGCGCGGCCACTCGGCGTTGCACCAGTAGGAAGTAGAAAGCCACTAAAATTAATACTAATCCGTTAACGCCCAGGACTATCGGTGCCGTAAAAATCGGGACCAGCCATCCCGAAAGCAGATTTCCCAGGGGCATGCCCCCGCGGAAGGCGCAGTTATAAACGCTCATTACCCTTCCGCGCATCTCGTTGGTGGTAATCAACTGTACCAGCGAAGTTACGGTTGCGAACACTCCCATCATGGAGGCGCCCACGAGCACCAGCATGGTATAGCTAAGGGGCAGCCAACGCGAAAAGGAAAATACTGAAATCCCGCTGCCCAAACAGATGAGTGCCGCAAGCGAAAATCGTCCCTTGCCTTGCATGTTGCCCTTGCTTGCGACGAGCAAGGAGCCGCAGATCGAGCCCACCCCCATGAGCGATAGCAGGTTGCCGTAAGTTTCGGGACCGCGATGAAAAACATCTTTTACGAACACCGGGAAATACGTTCTCAGAGGCATGCTTAGGGTAGTCATCGAAAACGCAAGCACGATGAGCGCCTCCATGGAAGCCTGCTGGCGAAGGAATTTGATGCCTTGTTTCAGACTGCTGAAGATCGATTCGACCGTCGCCGGGGGTAGGAACCGGGCGGAGATGATGGAGAGGGAAATGATCGGTGCAAGAAAGGAGAGTGCATTTAGTCCAAAGCACCACTTCTCGCCCAATTTGGCCAAGGCCTGTCCAGCCAGGGCGGGTCCAATGGTTACGGCCATGTTGAATTGGATAGAATTCAGCGCGATCGCGTTGGGCATATCGTCCCGATCGACCAGGATAGGTATTAGCGCTTGATACGCTGGGCCGCCAAAAGCCTGCGCCAACCCTGAAACGAGCGAGAGGCACAATATGTGCCATACCTGGACAGATCCAGTGGCCACCAGGATGGTCAGCAACGTCGCGCTGCCCATCTGTATGTATTGGGAGACAAGAAGAATCTTCCGTCGCTCAATGCGGTCGGCCACCACCCCGCCAAGCAGCGAGAGCAAAAAGATCGGAATCCCACCCAAAAACTGATCGAGCGCTAGTAGGAAGGCCGAATGACTCAAACGGTAGATCAGCCAGCCCTGTGCCACGATCTGCATCCAGGTGCCGATGCTGGATGTGCAGGCACCGAACCACATCAGACGGAAGTCTCGATAATGAAAAGCTTTGAAGACTCGGCGAAAGGACCAAGCCTCCGGCCTGTTTGTCTTGGCGGTGTCGAGTTCTACGTTCGCCCGAGCGCACATCAACTTTTCTCAGCACTATGAATCTACATCGTAGCGGCGTTAGCCACCGCGGCGTGCGAAACCAGAGCCTCGAGCAGCGGTAAGAAGTTGCCTGAGCAGCGACTTAAACGCCGGATTCGGCCGCGATGGCACTTTCCTGTTCCAGGAAGGAATCGGGTTCGGTCACGGTTTCGAGTCTGTAGCGCACCCATGACAGCTTCCTGAGCCACAAGGCAGGCACCAAACTTTGCGCGGTACGCACTCGAAACCTGGTCCAACCCGGGTTCGGTACCGAGTGGTGCTCCTCCGCCAGACCGGACAACGAGAAGTGGGTTACGAGAGGAACGGGGAAAGGGGATGGGGAGGATTCCGCCTGGGTGAATGTGTCCAATCTCTGCTTCCATCCGGAATTTAACTCCGGCAAAGCGGTTGGAATGAACTGATAGCTCTGTCCAGGGAGAGACTCCCTGCGCAAGCTTGTCGCAATTCTTCATGCGGCTCCTTCGGCTCTTTTCTTCGATGCCGGCGCTCGCCTGCTCGATTCAGGCGGCTGCCGGGGTTTCTAAAGCCCGAGTGCACGTTCGGCATTCTGGTGGAAGACTCGCTCCATGATGTCATCCGCATAGCCGAGCTCGCACCATTCGCGCAGCAAGCGCTCATGCGGAATACTTGGATAGTCGCTGCCGAAGATGATCTTATCTTTCAAACGGCTACGAATGTCAGTTTTCAGCTGCGTTGGAAAATACTTGGGGGCCCAGCCGGATAGCTCCCAGAAGACATTGCCTTTGTGCAGTACAACCGCGGTCATTTCGTCGACCCACGGCCACCCCGGGTGTGCGGCAATGATTGTAAGCTGGGGAAAATCTGCTGCCAGTTCGTCAATGGCTGATGGGTGAGCGTGCCGAAGCTTTGCGCCCATGCCGCCCGGCATGCCAGCTCCCATGCCGGTTGTACCCACGTCAATCATCACCGGTACGCCTAACGCGTTGATCAATTCAAAAAGAGGATAGAGCTGGCGATCGTTGACCGCGAAATGTCCGATGATGGGATGAAAGTGTAACCCCAACATCTTCAGCTCGCGGATGGCGCGCTCTGCTTCATCCAGTGCCTGCTGTCCTTTGAAAGGATCGACGGCTGCCCAGGCTTGAATAATTCGATCCGAGTGCCTGGCGCGCATTCCTGCTACAAAGTCGTTTGAGCAGGGGGCCGTGCCGACAGTGGTCTCAAGGTCCAGCGCCACCAAAATGGCCTCTACTCCTGCATCGCTGAAATCTTTGATGACCTCGTCTTCGTTCTTTGCCGCCCAGGATCGATTCCAGTACTTGGCCAGTGCATCCACGTAAGGTCGTTGGCAGGCGATCCATTCTTTGGTGTTGGGATAACAGTGAACGTCAATGATTCTCATGCCAAGGACGATAGCCCTAAAAACATTCATTTACGACTTGCTTCGAAGAGCCGTTCCCGGGTTTTGTTCCGCTTCGATCATCCGGGAAATCATTTGCACCAGCTTCTTCTTCGACACTTTACCGAAGGCCGACAAGGGAAGTTCCGGCAGCACTTCCATGCGCTCAGGGAGCTTATACTTGGCAATCTCCTTGCCCAGGAGGAAGGTGTTTAGTTGATCAAAACTCAACTTCGCTCCTTGACGCAGCAGGATACAGGCACACATGCGCTCACCGAGTGTGTGATCCGGCACGGGGATGCAGGCCACGTTCTTCACCGAGGGATGGGACAGAATGAGATTTTCAATTTCTTCCGCGCTGATTTTCTCTCCGCCCCGGTTGATCAAGTCCTTTTTTCTGCCTTCCACGATGTAGTTGCCCGATGGATGCCGCCGCATCAGATCCCCCGAGCGGTAAAAGCCGTCCCGCGTGAACACCCGCGCATTGTACTCAGGAACTCCAAAGTAGCCCCGCAGAGTATACGGGCCGCGGCAGCACAACTCACCCACCTCTCCCCCCGGGACATCATTACCGTCATCATCAAGCAGCCGCACTTCGTCATCAGGGGAGATTGGGCGTCCTACAGTTTCCAGGCACACCTCCGGGGCATCATCGACACGGACGAACATCAAGAGTCCCTCCGACATGCCAAAGTTTTCCTGAACAAAGACATTGGGAATAAGCTTCTTCACCAAGAGGCGTGTCTGCGGTAGCAGGCTCTGGCCACCACTCTGAATAACCTTCAGCGAAGACAGGTCAAAACGCGTAAGCACGTGGCTGTCCAGCAGGCGGATCAGAAGCGACGGAACAACCTTGAGGTGCGTGACCCGATGCTTTTGAATCAATTCAGCGATGTGCTCCGGCTTGGTGCTGGTGCCAATCACCGCTTTGGCGCCCTTGAACAAGAAGCCCTGAATGCCGGGACAGGCGAGAGGCAAGTTGTGTGCGATCGGCAACACCACTAAAACCACTGAGTTCTCTTCAACCGCGCACACCCGTGCTGCGGCCTTGGAGTTATAAGCGTAGTCATTGTGTGTGCGAGGAATTAATTTCGGAATACCAGTGGTTCCACCGGAGAGCTGGAATACCGCAGGATCATCAGGATCGATTGTTATTTCGCGAAGTCGCGAAGTCGGCGTCACAGCTGGCCGCGAAATCAATTCGCTGAGGGAGGCAAAGCCCGGACGGGCAGGTCCGAGAATGATCGGGTGCGTTAAGGTGGGGTTTTCTGCGCGCAGGCGATTGACCATCTGGGCGTAGTCAAAACCATGATCATCGTCAGGAATCACACACGCGCAGGCGCCTGACAGTTTTACGAACTGGCTGATTTCGGCATAACGCTGGCTGGGCAGCGCGGCAATCGGAATACATCCGATTTTTTGCAGGCCCAGGTAGAGGATGACGAATTCAACCACATTCGGCAACTGGACGACGACCCGGTCCAGAGTCTTGAACTCGAGGGCCAAGAGATTCAGCGCCAAGTTCTCGGAAAAGTGATCAAGTTCACCGTAGGTAATTGCGCGATCTCCGCCGATCAAAGCAATTCGATCGGCGTAACGTCGGAAGACTGCACGAAATTCGTCAGCTAGCGATTTGTCCGACCAATAGCCGCGCTCCCGATATCGTTGGGCAAACTCGGCCGGGAACGGAACAACCCCTTCGAGCATTCGCTAACCCCTTCCTAGGTTGTGGCGGCGTAACCACCGTCGATGACCACAATTTCACCGTTTACCAGACGGTTGCTGGTTATCAAGTTCACGATCACTTCAGCCACATCCTCGGCGGTCACGCAGCGTCCGAGGGGCGTGTGTTTGGCGCGGCGGGCCATTAGGTCGTCATAGTTATTCTTCAGCATGCGCTTCATCCAATCGCCCTCGATCCAGCCGGGTGCAACCGCGTTCACCCTTATTTCCGGTCCAAGATTGAGGGCCAGCAATTTGGTGAGACTCACGACGGCCGCCTTGCTGGCAGCATAAGGCAGCGGCTGCGGACCGGGACGCAAACCGACGATGCTCGCCGTGTTTACGATGCTGCCACCCGATTTTCTCAGTAATGGCGCGGCCGCGCGCGAAACCTGGAAGACACCTCGAACATTTACGGCAAACACGCGGTCCCATTCGTCTGCTGTGAGGCCGTCGAGATCCTGTGCTGTGACTTGGGTGGTGGTGCCAGCGTTATTGACCAGGGCATCGAGGCGGCCCAACTCTTGTTCGACCGACGCAAGCATCTTGCGCACCGTTCGATCGTCGCTGACGTCGCAGGAAAACAGAAGTGTCCTTGCGCCTTTTTTCTGGGCCAGGCTGGCGGTCTCGCGGGCTGCTTGCTCACTCCGGCGGTAGTTCACAACCACATCGAAACCGTCAGCCGCAAGCGCGACCGTAGTGGCGCGTCCGATCCCAGTGGCAGCACCCGTGATCAAAGCAACGCGCCGGTTCTGGTTCATCTATTCTCCCTGCACTCGCGCTGCTGGTCACCGGTCACGAGAGCCTCCTGGTGGCCACGGATGACAAGCGGCAGAACTGGCGATTTCGCCGGAGAAAGCTCATCCGGCTTGCGCAAGTGGGCCGCAACAAGCAGAAATAAATAAAACACGTACACTGTGAACACGTTCAATAATATTGTCAAGGTCATGGATGCGTAAGCTGCCGGGCCAAGTTAGACACCAACCCCGTTGCCCGCTCAAGGCTCGGCAATTGGCAAGAGGAGGAACCAGGGGAAGCGATGAATCTAAAGGGAACGAGGCAGGTTGAAATGCTGTCAAGGCTTGGGCTCAGGGAACAAAACAAGGCGGACAAACGCCAGCGCATCAGGGAAGCTGCGCGTGAGCTGTTTTCCAAACACGGATACGAGTCGGCCACGCTTCGTCAGATCGCCAAGAGGGCCCATGTGGGTCTCGGGACCCTATTTAACTACGCGCAAGATAAACGCGACCTCGTCTTTCTCATCTTCAATGAGGAATTGGCAGCCGTCACTGAGGAAGCGCTTAGCCGAGTCGAGCCCCACACTTCCGTGGTCGATCAACTAAGCGAGATTTATAAACCGCACTACGAGTACTTCAGCCAAAACCCGCCGCTTTCTCGCATACTCCTAAGGGAGCTCACCTTCTATTCCGAAGGCAAGCAGGCGGCGACTTTTCATCAAATCCGCGAGCGCCTGATTTCCGGCATCGAGAAAACAATTCGTAGCGCTCAACAGGAACGAAGCATTCTTTCCAGAGAAGATGCTGCTTTCATCGCGCTGCACATTTTCTTCGTCTGCTCGGGAGCGATTCGCTGGTGGATTGCCCACTTGAATCCAAGCCCCCGCGATGGATTGGCAGAACTGAGGAGACTCCTCGAACTGCAGGTAAGCGGCCTTCAACCTGCTCCACCGAGCAACGGACGCCAGCGTGGCTCGATTAGGTCGCTCGGACACAGTCCGGCAAGGCGGCGGGATGGCGATGTCGGAAGGAAATTGTCGCCCAAGCGTACGTCATAGTCATCCTTTGCCGACGACAAGCACGACAAAGGTATTGGGCAAGACCTGCGCGTGGGTTGCGCCATGACCGTGCCTGGCGGTAACCAAAAGGACGTTGTGGGTCTTGGCGTCCAGAGCCATGGTGCGCGCACCTGATTGAGTTTGGACGTTGTCCACAACGCGGAATCGGTCGGGCGAATCTTCGTGAATGATGGTCAAGGTGGCGGACCCCCCGGCGGAGGCAAAGGCATTGCCGGTATCCGGATCAAAGAGGCTGGCATCGGTACCCGCACCCACAGCCGGAGTCGCGATCACCTTGCCGCTATCCGCATCCATGATCACCATCATGAGATTGTCGCAAACAGAAAACAGGCGCCGGTGCTCGCGATCGATTGCCAGGCCGGAAGGTCCCTCACCCGGCGCCAGCGACCAGCGATGCCGCTCCTGAAGTGTCCGGCCATCGAACTCGACGATCTGATTCTTGTCGGTGATATTCACAAAGATCGCGCCTTTGCCGTCGGCCACGGCGAACTCTGGCTGGCCATCGAGAGGGACGGTGCCGGCCAAGGTACCATCGACCGCATTGATTGCGGTGGCGTCGTTGCCCGCGCTATTCATGATAAAGACACGCTTCGTGGCAGGGTCGTAGACAAAAGAGTCGGGTTCCTTGCCCGTCTTCACGGTGCCAATCTTCTTCAGGGTCTTCAGATCGACAATGGTGGACGTGTTCGAGTCGCCCTCGGCGGTAAATCCACGGCTAAGTTCCGGTGCCAGCGCCATGCCGTGAACATGCGATAGGCCGGTCAGGTTTGCCACGACGATGCCAGCATCAATGTCAACCACGGCAATGTGATCGTCGCGTCCTATGTAAAGACGACGGGTATCGCTATCCACCGTAACGTAGTCCCACCCTTCCGTACCGCCCAGCGGGATGGTTTTTAAAAGATGGTAACCGGACTGGCCGGATGTATTCTGCCCAGCAACGCCAACCGTCATTGCCAGGACGAAAGTTAGAACAACGGCGATGGCCCCGGTTCTCTGCTCCATGGTTAATTAACCCTCCACATTGATGAAGATGAAAAATGAACAAGTACGTTTTCCGGGTCTCACAGTCTACCCTGCGGAGATTGGCTGTTCAAGTAAGCCGGTTGGGCGAAACCCATCCCAAAGGCAGGAGCCTGTTGGCTTCCGGCTCACCCGTTCAAGCGTGTAAATAACCGCGTCGCATTTCCACGGTCGATTGCCTGCAGGTCGTTGGGCGAGAGTCCGAAGTGATCCAGACCCTTAGCGGTTACCTCGACCGGCACGTAAGGAAAATCGGTCCCAAATACTATCTGGGAGGTGGGCACCAGATTCATCAGCGCCGCCATGGAAGATGGATTGGTCGAATTGGCGACGTCGTAATAGAGTTTCCTCAGTTCGAAGTCCGGACCATTGGGCAACCTGTCGGCGATAACCTTGTGGCGCTCGACCAGCGCGGTGGTGCGTGCGGCTGCGACTGGCATGGCGCCGCCGGCATGGCAGAAGATGAAACGAATATCCGGGAAGCGCGAAAACGTTCCATTCACCAGCAGACTGGTGATTGCGCGGGCGGTATCAAAGAGGAATTCAATGGTCGACGCTGGAACGCCGGGCACAAGCCGGGCACAGCAGCCGGGCACAGCGGGGTGAATGAATACGACGGTCTTGCGGCGGTTAAGTTCCGCGAAGACCGGCGTGAATGCCCGATCACCGGGCCACTTGCCGTCATAGCTGCTCACCAAGGCAATACCGTCCGCCTTGAGTACATCGAGCGAATACTCGGCTTCCCTCAAGCTGCCGTCCTGATCGGGCAGCGGCACCGCCGCGAAAAAGCCGAAGCGGCGAGGATGGTCGCTGACCATCTTCGCGCAATATTCGTTGCACAGGCGGGCCAGGCTACGCGCTGCTCTGGCGCCTCCAAACCATACGCCCGGCAGTCCCAGGGAGGTGATTGCCGTGGCTATATCGGCCCGGTCCATTGCTTCGATGGCTCCCTCAGGTGTCCAGTTCAGTAAGCGGGAATGGTCCCGGTCTGAAATCGCGAGAACCCGATCACGAGCACGGAGCATGTACGGCGGGGGCAGTACGTGATGGTGTACATCGATACGGCCTCCCTTGGTGCTACCCGGTAGAGCTGTGCTTTGCCGGTCCAACTGGTTTGACGCCAGAAGTGCGCCCGCTGCCATCCTGCTTGCCGAAGAGAGAAATTCTCTCCGCGAAACGCGGGCCGGATGACACAGCGGATTTCTATTGTTGGAGTCGAGCCCGGCGCCATGAACGTTCATCGAGCGTAATCCCTACAACTTACGAACCCCTGCTGTAACGGTTCATCGTGCTACAACGTTGATCATATTTTTCGTGTCTCCGGCAAGAAAACGGCGAATATTTTCCTCAACGATCGGCAACGCGCGTTCAGCGTATCCGTCGAAAAAGCCGGCCAGGTGAGGCATGACAATGACGTTCTTCATCGACCAGAACGGGTGATCCTCGGGAAGGGGCTCTTGGGCGAACACATCCAGGGCCGCACCGGCGAGCCGACCGTTTTTCAAAGCTGCGATCAAAGCCTGTTCGTCAATCACTCCCCCTCGCGCGAGATTGATCACACAGCAAGTCGGTTTCATCGCTGACAGGACTTCGGCGTTCACCAGGTGTCGTGTCGCACGTGAATAAGGGGTGAGAACGATCAGGTAATCGAGTTCTCGAACGGCGGAAAGAAGATCAGCCCTGCCATAGACTTGATCAAAACTTAGCACCCCCCGCTGGTTCGAGCTAATACCCACTACCCGCATGCCCAGCGCCTTGCATCTTGGCGCCAGGGCTAGCGCAATCACTCCGATCCCCAGAATACCGACGGTTTTTCCTTCGAGAAGATTAGCAGGCCAGCGTTCCCAAAGATGGCGTTGCTGGTTCCGGATTACTCGAGGAAAATCGCGGCTCAATGCCAGCATCGCGATGATCGCTGCTTCCGATACCGCTGCCCCGTGAATGCCCCGAACGTTGGTGACGATGATGTCACGTCGCAGAGAGGGCAAGTCAATCAGATTATCTACCCCGGTGCCCAAGGCCTGAATCCACTTCAGGTTTGTCGCCTTATGTACCATGTCATCGGTCAACATGGGAGCGAAAGTCATCAGAATGTCCGCGCGCGCAACGTGTGGATCACCTTTGCTGGGGTGGTCGACGAGGTGGATGTCCAGTTGCGGAAATTTCGCACGCAGGCGGGAGTAATATTGCGTCGTGATCTCCGGCGGCATTGTCAAAAGCACGAGCAAGCTGATCATCGAGCGGTTTTTCTCAAGACTGTCCGCTATGGACTCCATTAAACTGCCCTCGAAGTTGTACCACCTTCCTTGCGGCCTGGCGAGAGGCGAGTGAGGCCACGCTAGTTGTGTGTCATACAGAAACGGGGAGCCGCCGAGGCTCCCTTGAGCGATTTTTGCAAGAAAATTCTTGACACCGCATAGGGGATGAGTTCAACTCGTTGCCAATTGTGAACATGTTCAGATGCCGCGCATAGTACCGACTCGCCACGCTAGGGGGGGTCCATGATTTTCTCGGCTGCAGGGCTCAAAGCATCAGTCTTAGTTAGTCGAACTACCACGATTCAAAAGCTGGCGGTATGCGGCGCACTCTGCCTCTTTCCTCTCCACCTGTTGGCCCAGGGTAATGCAGGCCGCATTCTGGGAGCGGTGACCGATCAAACGGGAAGCGCCATTGTGGGCGCGGCGGTTACGGTCACCGATCTCGAGAGAGGTATCTCGCGGAGCCTGGTAACTGATCAAGCCGGCCAGTATTTTGCCCCAAACCTGCTTCCCGGAATGTACAAAGTACGAGGCGAAGCCAAAGGTTTTAAGATTTTTGAGCGCACCAACATCCAGCTGGAAGTCGGGAACGATGTGCGCGTCGATCTTATACTTCCACCGGGCGGCGTGACCGAGATCGTCGAGGTTCAGGAAGAGGTTCCGCTGGTCGACACTACTGGTGCGACCTTGGGCGGTACTTTCGACAACCAAACCGTCAATGACCTGCCGTTGAATGGCCGTGATTACCAGAAGCTGCTCACCCTGCGGCCGGGCGTCATGATTTATCCGGGTGGTGGCGGCTGGACGCAGAGCGCCAACGGGGTACGGCCCGAATCGAACGCCTACGTTGTAGATGGTTTGAGCGACGATGAGCCCTTTTCTGCCCTCAGCGTCATCAATGCCCCGGGATTAGTGGGAGACGCTGTGACAGTGATTCCCATCGATGCAATCCAGGAGTTCAACACTCAGATAAATCCGAAAGCGGAATACGGTTGGAAGCCTGGGGCCACGATTTCGGTGGGTCTGAAGTCGGGCACCAACAGCATCCACGGTACCGCTTATGCCTTCGGACGCAGTGAAAGTTTCGACGCGCGTAATTATTTCAACCCCGCACCCCAACCCAAAGTCCCGCTGGACTTCAAGCAGTTCGGAGCCACAGCAGGCGGACCGATTATCAAGGATAAGCTCTTTTACTTCGCGGCCTACGAAGGGCAGCGCTATACGGTGGGAAATTCGTTCGTGGTGACGGTTCCGACCACCGCTCAGGTGGGGGATCCGAGCATCAGCATTCCGGACGCCAAGGCTGACCTGGCCGCCCATGGTGTTACCGCCCTCAGTCCACTCAGTCTCAGCTTATTGAAGTACTACCCAGCCAATAGCGGTTCGACCGCCAGCGCGACCATCGGCTTTCCCAACGTCAACAGTTCGGACAGCGTTCTCGGAAAGATCGACTACCACCTCAATGAGCACCATACATTCAATGGCATGGTCTTTTGGGGGCGCGACTTTGAAACGGCTCAGGATCAAGCGTTTCTCCAGCCAGCGTGGCTCTCCACTCAAAGTCAAAAGCCGATTAGCGGAGGAGGGAATTGGACCTATACTCCGAATTCGCGCTGGGTAAATGAAGCCAGGTTTGGTTATTTATACGACAACAAAGCTAATCTGGCGGTGGACCACAACGTTCCCGCGACGGCTTACGGCATCAACACCGGAGTGACCGACCCGCTGCGCTTGGGTATGCCCCAGATCAACGTCGCCCCTTTCAATTCTCTTGGCGGCGGGGTGAATTGGCCCAAGTTTCAGGGGCCGGACAGCGTCTGGCAGGGCAACGATTACGTCTCCTACTTGCGCGGCAAACACGCCTTGAAATTTGGCGGCGAAATACGTCGGGGCAGCGTGCACGAGGGGTCTTTCCGCGGAAGCAAGGGGCAGATCTTCTTTAACGGTGGAGGTGCATTTCAGAACTCCACGCCATTCGAGGACTTCCTCGCCGGAGACCCGACATTCGGAAAAATCAGCTATGGGGATCCGCAGCGGCACGAGACTCAGTGGTCGTACGCTGGCTTTTTGCAGGATGACTGGCGGGTCATTCCGAATTTTACTTTGAATCTCGGGCTGCGTTACGAATACGCTACTCCGATCAGAGAGGACCACAATCTGCTCGGTAATTTTGACCCCAGTCTCGGAGGCTTGGTCCAGGTTGGAAAGCAAATCAGTTCCCCGTACAAGCCGGATCACAAACAGTTCGCTCCCCGGGTAGGCTTGGTGTGGGATGTTACGGGAAAGGGAACCACAGTGATTCGAGCTGGAGGTGGCATTACTTACGACACAATTTCCATGGAAACCTTGCTGGTGCAGGAAAATGTTCAAAACGCCACGACGATTGGTCTGGCCACTATCCCCACGGGCGCCCCCATCGTGGTAAACGGCGTAACCACTCCCGGAAGTGGCACCATCGCCGTCAGTTCAGTCAGGCTTCCGGGTTCGGGTCCGGGCGGTCTCAACTGGAATGGCTCCTCCGTGGGTGGGGCGACGGTCTTTCCCATTGCCCCGGTCGAGTGCGGCGATGGCGTCGGCAACGATCCGCCGCCCTGCAATCTGTTAGGCATTGACCGAAATTTTCGCACTCCGTATGTCAGCACATGGAACGTGGGTGTGCAACATGCCTTCACCAACCATCTTGCGCTCGATGTGGGTTACGTCGGCAATCACGGTTCGAACTTGATTGGCATCCGCGACGTCAACCAGCCGGCGCTGGGGGGAGCGCCGGGTCCGCTCACTGCACAGTTCCCCTATCTCGGCTTCATTAACATGATGTCCAACCTGTATAGCTCCAACTACAACGGCTTGCAGGCGACGCTGACGCAACACACTTCGCACGGACTGTCTTTCCTGGCCGGTTACACCTACTCCCATGCTCTGGACTATTCGTCCACTAACCAGAACCAGTTCCTTCCGCAAGACAGTACCCATCCGGAGAGGGAGTATGCCAGCAGCGACTTTGATATACGCCATCGTTTCACTCTCTCGACGACTTATATGATTCCCGGGAAAAAGTCCTTTGCGCAGGTGCTGGAAGGCTGGGAGATCAATGCCATTGTGACCCTCGAGAGCGGTCAACCATGGACGGTGAATGATACTGTCAACAACATCAGCGGAACCGGCGAGGCTACTGAGCGCTGGGATTTCTTTGGTAATCCTTCTGACTTTACTTCTGGACCAAACCCGATTCCCTACTTCGCTCCTGGCAGTTCCATGCCAGCTGCCTGCTTGTCGAATGCCGCAGCAATTGGTGGGACACCTTCGCTCGAGACGTTTGGGTGCTATGCCCAGGGAAACTCCGTCATGATTCCTCCCGCCTTCAACACCTGGGGCACGATGCGACGCAATATGTTCCGCGACTCAGGTTTCCGTGATCTGGATATGTCAGTTACCAAGCTTTGGAAATTTGGCGAGCGTTTCTCCGCGCAGTTCCGGGCAGAATTCTTTAACATCCTGAATCATCCCAGCTTTGCTAATCCCTATGGAGGGACCAGCGGATATGGTCCGGGCGCTTTTGACGACCCTTCGTCGACCTCGATTTTTGGATGTGGTTGTGCAACTCCTGACCAGGCCGCAGGGAACCCGGTTGTCGGGTCGGGCAGCAATCGTGCAATCCAATTGGGCTTGAAGTTAATTTTCTAGCTGTGCCACTCGCAAACGTGCCAGAGCGGTTTTGGGTAACCATACTACTGATGCGGGAAGCGCCCTGCGCCACCTTCGAGGGCAGGACGCAAACCAGCTCCGCTGCCATGCTCGACGGAAACACCGATTTTGGTGTCGAAAAGAACTAGACAGTGTCGCAAATGAGAAAATTGCGGAACAAGCTCCGGCGAAACCTGCTTACGGGCGCAGCGGTCAGATCGGACACCAAACGGCCGAGCACCACGGATGAGCAGGTCAGCTAGGTCAGCACACTTCAAAGATCACCTTCGGGGTCTTGTGCAGGCAATCGCAGGCGCCATCCTCCGTGATCAGGTAGTTGTCGCAAATATGGGCAAACATGGTGGGTGTGGCATAGGAGGGGTGGACGACCATGTTCATGCCTCTCTCGAGCCTCATCGGTTCGTCCGATCGCACCAGCGGCCGCTCGATTAGGTCATAACCCTGCGAATGCGAGTAGACTCGAGACTCCGGCCGCACACCTTTCTGTTGCAAAAATTGATCATGCGCCAGAGCTATCTCACGGCATGCAGCTCCGGCTCTGAGCCTTCGCACGGTGTGCTGTTGCGCCTCGCTGACAATCTCGAATCCGTTAATCAGTTCATGGGAGGCTTTGCCCAGGACGATCGTGCGGGCAAGCTCGGTATAAAAGCCACCAAGGCCGTTGTTCTCGATGAGAAAAGACATGTGATCTCCCGCCTGGATGGTGCGGCCCTGAAAGTGTCTTTGCGCGAAGAACGCCGGGCGGCCGAGTTTTGCCGACATGCCGAGAAAAATTCCCTGTTCGCTTCCCAGGAGCTGGCCTTCATATTGCGCCAGAGCAGCCACTTCCAGGTCACGCATACCGGGTTTGATCTGTGAGAGCACCTTGCCAAACACGACGTCCTGCATTTCAGCCGTGCGGCGAATAAGAGCAATTTCTTCGTCGCTCTTAACCGCCTTGACGTGATCGATGAAGTCGGTCTCATCTGAGGTTTCCGCTTTGCCCGCTAAAGCTCTTTTCATGTAGGAGACAAAGCCGTGCCGCATTCCCTCTGCCCCAACCAAACCAATTCGGCGATATCCTCTGCGGCTCACGACGTTGCACACGACTTCGGCGTCATAGGTCTGGGTGTAATTAACAGACGGAAATGCAGACGTCGTAATAATTTCTTCCACGCCGGGATTATCGGCATCCCTGCCGCTCAGGCTTCGCCTCTCACCCCGAGGCCCGTGTTCGACCACCGTCATGAGATCGGAGCGATGAAACACGACCGTACGCGGGTAATAAGCGGGAATGTCGGTGAACCACCTGACGTATCCACCCGTAAAGTCTCTCTCGCTCTGAATCACCAGCGCATCCAGGGCTCGCGCGCTCATGTGGTCTCGTACCAGACGCCACCGCCGTTCGAGTTCCCGGATGGAAATTCTGGCAACTCTGCGGTCTTCCGATGGCGCCTCGTTGCGACTCATTGTCATTACGGACAGGTGATCTGGGATCACTTGGCCTCCGAGGCGGTCCCGAATCTGGCTTGTTCGGAAGTGTCACTTAAGAAAAAGGCGGCCGTGGCTGCTACCAAAGATGGCAGTGCAATGACGCGCAGAATCCCGCTCGTGCCCCAATGCAGAGACAGCAAGAGTCCTCCGATCAGTGGTCCGACAATTTGTCCGCTACGGCCAATGCCCAACGCCCACCCAATCCCAGTGGAGCGCATCGCGGTCGGGTAGCGAGTGGCTGCAATAGCGTTGGCGGAATTCTGAGCGCCGAATGTAAAGAAACCAGCGCAAAAGGTGGCCGCCATCGCCCACATCGCCGTGTTCCCAGCCACCGCGATGGCCGCGATGAAAAAACCGCTCAAGATGTACGCACAAGCCAGCACAAAATACGGATTCCGCTTGTCGCAGAGCGGTGCGATTGTAAGCCCTCCGGCAATGCCCCCAAAGTGCAAGAGTGCGGCTATGACGATTGCTGCGTGCTGAGCCAGTCCTGCTTTGTGAAGTATGGTTGGCAACCAGCTGTTCAAAAAAAATAGAGCAAGCAGGTTCATGAAAAACATGACCCAGAGGAGGAGGGTAACCCGTGCGCGGCCTTCGCGAAACAGCAACGCCACTGGAAAGCCCTTCTCCTTCTGCTCGGAGTTTATGAACCGCACGGGCTCGGGAATCACCAAGCTTGGCTGCATTCGGGCCACTGTTCTGGCGATGCGGCGCCCCTCCACGCCTCGCTGGGTTAGGCTATGTAACGATTCCGGCAAACTCAAGACCAGCAGCGGGGCGATGACAATGGGCAGAATCCCACCGAAGACAAAAACCGTGCGCCAACTATGCGCATCCAGGATGTGGGCCGTAATCGGACCGGCGAATGCTGAACCGAAGGAGAATCCCAGCCATGTCATCAATACCAGGGTTACCCGGTATTTGCTTGGCATGTATTCTGCGGTCAGTGCAAGTGCGTTAGGGACCACTCCTCCGAGTCCGAGGCCAATAGCGAAGCGCAACCACATCAATTCGGGTACGGTGTTAGCGAGCGATATCAACAGGGTGCAAAGGGCAAAGAAAGCCAAGGAGCCGACAATGATCGGTTTTCGCCCCACCCGATCGGCGTAGGGCGCAAATACCAGGCCGCCGAGAATGGCGCCCAGACCACCAGCAGCAAAAACTAGCCCGAGGGCACCAGGTTTGACGGCTAAGGCGGTGCTGAGGGCCGGGGCCGCATAACCGATGGCCTGAGTGTCAAAACCGTCGACGAACATGGCCGAAGCACACAGCAGAAGCACGCGGACATGGAAGGAGCTGACCTTCTGTTGATCGATGAGTTCCGCAACATCCAGCAGCCTCGGCGGCTGCGACATCCCCACGTCCTCGGTTGCAGCTTGCTTTTTGGAGGTGCCAGTCACTGGGGATCGAGTATACCTTGGAGGGGATCGGACGCAAGTCCGAGATCAAGCGCTCCGGCTAATCCAAAGGTTCTTGCCCGGTATATTTCAAGATGTAAAGGCCACCGCTAATCCGATCCGTCGCGTAGATCAGCCCTTTTTCGTCGACAAGGGCGTGGTTGATCTGAATGGTGTGAGTTGGGTTTCGGAACGGCGCCGGCGGGATGAAAAACCCGATCTCTTTGATTTGCGGGGGTGCATTTGGAACCGGCACATCCACCAATCGATAGATACGCACCCCGCCATTGAAGAATGTTCCCACGAACGTATTCTTCAACTGGATGGACGTGGCAGTTGGAAAGTTGGGATGTAGGTTGTGTGCACCGAATCGGCCCCCTAGGTTGCATAAGTCGCCTGCGTTCTTGGGAAGAGGAGCCGTTCCTATGATCACCGGATTCGCCTCATTGCGAATATCCACCAACCAGACCAGCTTCGGCGCGTCGCCGCACTTGTCCCTCACCGCCTCGTCGGATACGGTCGCCAACCCACGCTTGAATAGCGGCTGGACAGTGTGGGTCCAGGCCGGATAGGGCGGAGAGAATTTAAGCCGGCTTACAAACTTCGGGGAGAAAGTCTGCTCATGTCCCGCCCGAACGGCGGCAAGCCCGGAGATATCGAGGATAATCTGGCCGCCATCCATGTAACCGAGGTAAGCGCGGTCAGGCCGTTCCGGGAATACCTCTATA
>JBPYDQ010000782.1:0-2053 GCA_051986135.1 Terriglobales bacterium
GTCGCCCATGAAGGGCATGGTAGATAGAGTGGGGTCTTGATTTCAAGCTGCCCCGAAGGGGCCCCTTTTTCGCAGCAGCAGTCTGCGAAAAAGCGTAGATTCTTACTCGGAGAATCCTTGAGAAGACGAGTCTAACATTGCTGTTGCGTGCGAAATGAAGTTAGCATCGAAACAGCGATGTGAACGGAGTGGAATCAGCTGAAGCAGAAGGGTTGGCAAGTGCGCGGCGAAGTCTGACGGCGCGCTGAGATGCGCGCGGTCTGGAGACGCAGCGGCGGGCGGTCGTCTCAGGCTGCCGCCAGGAGATCGACGATCTTTTCGATGGCTTTGTCGGCGCGGTGGTAGGCGAGTTCGAGGCGGCTGTCTGGGCGGTGTTGCGGATCCGGCCGGTGGTGAAAGCGGCTATTGGCGAGCGGTCCACACAGGCGCTTGTGGAAGAACAGCAACAGCAATGCGACCTGAACGCCTTTTTGGGTGAGGCGGTAGGCGTAGCGCGTGCCGTCGCGCTCGATTAGTCCATGTGCCTTCAGTTTGCGCAGATCGTAGCGAAGTTGGTTGAGGCCGTAGGCGTCTGCGGAGAGATGGAAGGTGGTGAGGATGGCCTGGTGGGTCTCGCGTGCCGTCCAGCCACCGACTTGGGTGCCTGCGTGCAAAAGAACCTCGAGCAGGCGGATGATCCGCGTATCCTGGATTTTGATGCCGGGATGGCGGACCGCGCCGACCGTAACGGGGAGCGCGATCCGCTGCAGCAAGGGAAAGTCGGTGTGGACATTGAGCCACTGGGCCTGGAACCCGGCAAACCGGCTGATGATGCTCTGGAACTTGTGGCGGACCTCATCCAGATGGTCGAGGTTCTTTTTGAGACCGAAATCGTAGAGATTGTTGGAGCAGAGTTCGTTGCGCAAGAACATTGAGAACTTCTCGTACTGCCTGAGGACGGCGTTGCGGAAGTAGGCGCGGAACACGTGATGGCCGTGTTCGATCTGATCGATGACGGTGAAAAGCTTGCCCTTGTGGTTACGCTTAATGCGGGTGCCGAACACCTCGGCGATCTTGTGGGCGGTCAATCGCCACAAGCCAAGCTCACAGCTTCGCTCGAACAGCTTGTGGATGGGAAAGTTTCGCTTGAAGACAAAATTGAAGCAGTACTCGACCTGACTGATCGCATAGCTGCGCGAGAGTTTGACCAGCTTGCGCTCCTTGGCGGAGAATTTCGGGCCGAGGAGGAAGGTCCAGTAGTCGAGTCGCTTGCGAATGATGTCCGGGCTGAGCTTATCGGCGGCGGCCTGCAGTGCCGCCACGTCGCCGACCGCAAGAAACGCGTTGTCGTCCTTGCGAAAGCTGACGTTGGCCGCCTTGAGTTGATGCTCAATGAAGCTATGGCCGTTAAGGTAGTATGTAGCCTGGAAGGGGAGGAACGAGCCCACGAGTATCACGATAGGGCCGAGCACCTCATCGCGAACGTAGAAGTAGTAGTGGGTGAAGCGGCTGCGCTGGTGAGCGATGATGCGGTAATTGGGATCCTTGGCGGGATATTTCGGCACCGAGATGCGGAAGGTCGGTCCCAGTTCCATGCTTTTGAAAATAAAATAGACGCCATAGAGATTTTTTCGCACCATTTGGCGTTGCCAGCGGAGGACATAATCCTCTTTGCGGATGCCCTTCTCGGCCCACTCGATGGGGATGCGATGATTGCGGGCGAAGGCCTCAACCCAGCCCTGGTAGTGGTTGGTGCGCTCGCTTAATATCTCCTTGGTGATCACCGGCGCGCCGCCAACCTCGCGGAAGAAATAGACCACGTGCTCGGGTCGGGTGAGACCCGTCAAGTAGCCGTGAATGACGATGCGGTCGAAGCAGTGATAGACGAACGCCAGCAGATGGCCGAACAAGCGGGTGAAGAGTTCCATGGCCAACCCCACGACACGTGCTCCAGGTCGGAAAAGGATTAAACGGGAACCGGGCAAACGGATGGTGGACGGCAAGAGTTTTCGCCTTGCCGACGAGGTGCGCTACATTCAGCGCCGGGCTGCCAAACATGACGGGCGCATTGTCA
>JBPYDQ010000783.1:0-4457 GCA_051986135.1 Terriglobales bacterium
GCAAGTTATGAAATTCGGTTCGCACGTGGAACAGCCCGGAAATCGCTATGGTGTGTAGTAGAACATCGCGCTATTGATTGGGCGTTCCACTCCTCTTCACGGAGGAGTTCGAAGTAGTAATCATGATCGGATGTTATGGATCGAAGAGACGCATGGGTCGGATCGAGACTTCTGACCTGAAACCGATTACGAGCGAGCCTATGGTTGGAAAAGCAAAACCTTCAACTAGAGCGAAATGGCGCTCTTCTCTGAGTGCATGCAGAGGTGTGCAAAAAAAAGGGATTGACAGCGCCGGCGTTGTTAGAGTTACGAGTTTTCGCAGTTCCGCCGGTGACCGCAATTCGCAGCATCTTTTCGGATGGTGTGGATCTTCAATACGGCGAACACCAATTTGCAAAATCTTTTCTCTCTGAATTGGCTCTCGGCCGCAACACGTCCTAGATCTGTGGATTGGGCACAACTGATTGCGTCGTAATTTCACGGGGAACCTTCAGGGAAAGCGTCGGGTCGACCGTCTACAATGGACGGGCTTTTAGGATGTTACAAACAACAGAGGGTACTATGGCTGATCTAGACAATGCGCTCCAGCAGCTACGAAACTGGCACAGTCGGACCCATTCGCAGGTTGAGAAACTCGAATCAGCGATTTCGGTACTGGAAGAATTGATTGGGCGCAACAGCACTACTTCGCTTCGACACGGCATCGGACGAGGTCGCATGGTTTCTGCCGCTGCACGGAGGCTGTGGTGCGTCGGTGCCCAACTGTCAGTCAGCGCTACCACTGAGAAGGTCGAGTTCACCGCCGAAGCCTCTGCCGAGCTCCAGACGGGCCGCTCCCGTGCTGGATTTGCCGCTTCTTCGGTTAAGTCAGCTAAACGACACGCGTTTCGCTCGATCGCAGCGAACTGGAGCCCCCGATACAACCTGCTCCTCCGTACTCCATGCCATTTCGAACATTTCCACCGCGCCCGTTGACAGCAGCGGCTTTGAAAACTAGAATCCCCGCACTTCTTCTGTTCTGTGAAGACTCTGTATACCTGGACACGAACCATGCGAGCCATAGGCGCTGCTGTTGGATTTGTGTGTTTATCGCTGTTTGCCGCTGCACAATTGTCACCCGATGTCCGCGAGTATGTGAAGCTTGATTCACCCGTTATCGCCATCACCCACGCCCGCGTGATCGACGGCACGGGCGCGGCCGCCCGCGACGATCAAACAATTCTGATCCGGGAAGGCAAAATCGACTCGGTCGGGACGATGAGCATTCCTTCTGATGCCAAAGTTATCGACGGAACTGGCCGCTCAGTTATACCTGGGCTCGTCGACATGCACGGCCACATGTTCTACACCGCGGGCAACGTTTATCACCAAGATGGCAGCCTCGCGATGGGCGGCATCACGTTGAATGAGATGTTCTATACTTATCCCCGCCTTTACCTCGCTGCGGGCGTCACCGCGGTTCGAACCACGGGGTCAATCGAGCCGTACACCGACCTCAATCTCAAGAGATGGATTGATCGCGGGCTGGTGCCCGGCCCCAAAATGGACGTGACCAGTCCCTACATGGAAGGCGAAGGAACCATGTTCCCGCAAATGCACGAGATCACCAGCCCTACAGATGCGCAGAAGACTGCGGCGTACTGGGCCGACGAGGGAGTGACCTCATTCAAAGCATATATGAACATCACGCGCGCCGAACTGAAGGCAGTGATAGACGAAGCTCACAGTCGCGGGCTGAAGGTGACCGGCCATTTGTGTTCGGTGACTGCGCGTGAAGCGGCAGCGCTGGGAATTGACAACCTGGAGCACGGGCCGATTGCTGTTGACACCGAGTTCGTGTCCAACAAGGTTCCTGACAAATGTCCGCCGTTCATGGACATGCTGGACGCGCAGGCAAATGTCGACGTGAACGGGTCGGCGGTACAACAGATTACTAACGATCTGATCCAGCATCATGTTGCGGTGACGTCGACCTTGTCAGTTTATGAGCTGGATGTTCCCAGCCATCTGCCGCTTCGGAAAGAAGTGACTGATGCCATGCTCCCGGACTCGCTGGCGAGTTACCTGGCCGCACGCAAGCGAGCGAATGGCGATCCGCGTTGGGAGATGCGGTTACGGAAAGAGATGGAATGGGAGCGCGCATTTGCAAAGGCCGGAGGGACCTTGCTGGCTGGAAGTGATCCGACCGGAGTAGGTGCGGTAGTGGGAGGCGATCTTGCGGGATACGGCATGCAGCGAGAAGTGGAGTTGCTGGTCGAAGCCGGATTTAGTCCGCTCGAAGCCATTCACATTGCGACACAGGCGAATGCCGAGTTCTTGGGTCATGGCCTTCGGACCGGAACAATTACTCCCGGCAAGCAGGCTGACTTAGTCGTCATTGCGGGCGACCCTTCCACCAGCATCGCCGAAATCGAAAAAGTCGAAGTGGTGTTTAAGGACGGCGTGGCATACGATCCCGCTAAGCTAGCCGATTCTGTTAGGCGAATGGTAGGACTTAGGTGAGAGCTGGCCCGCAGACATTCTTTGATCTGGACAGCAGCGAACTGCGAGTTGCCGAGCGCCCCTCGGTTGTTGATATTAAGAGGGCAATGCCAATAATGAAAATGACGGCTATTCGGTGTGAGCGTGTCCTCCTTTTTTCGACGGTTGTTGAAGGATGAAGCGCGAAGACTTCGTCAAGGTTGCGGAACAAGTCTTCGATTCGCTGCCGGAGGAATTCCGCAACGCGCATCCAAAACGTCGCAATTCTCGTCGAGGATTGCCCAACCAGTCCAAACCTCAGCAACCCGGACAGAAAGGCGATCGCTTCTAGGCATCTTTCGCGGCTGGCTAGCAAACGAAAAAGAGTGTCTTTGATGTTCCGATGGGTCCTGCCCACATCGTCCCGTTATCAGAAGAACATTGAAGCGATCTGCTCCAATGAGGCTGAAGTCCGACATCAAATCCGCCAAACGCTTATGCACGAACTGGGACGCTATTTCGTCATGACGGAGGAACAACAGATTCATTCAAGATTTGCAAGCGAGAACTTATGGAATCGAATGCACTTGCGCGACTAAGGCGGGTAGCCGAAAAGCAGACGACTCGGCTGACCCATTATGGACGCAAGACTGGGAAGCCTCACCAAGTTACGATCTGGTTCGTTCTGGATCGCGACAGGCTATACATCGGCACCGCGAACGTGAACCGCCACTGGGTGCACAACGTTCAGAAGACGGCGCAGGTCAAGCTGTCTATTGGCAGCGAGAATTTCATCGGCACAGCTCGTTTCCTCACCGACCGTGACGAGCACGAACGGGCGATGGCTGCGATTCGGCGGAAGTACTGGATGTTTCGACCGATCCTCATGCTTGGGCGTACCCTCTCAGCAAAGGGTCTGATGCGCGACAACACAGGATCGTTCGAAGTTACGTTGGCTGGCTAGGTGGAACCAGCCAAGATGCTGGCAGTTGAGAGGTCAGAGGGTTCTCGTTTATCCCACCGCTTCGTAAAAGCGACCGCAAGGCAACATTACGTGTTACCCAGGTAACCGGCTGAAAAATTCTCCCAATTTTGGCCGTTGCCTTGAATTGGAGAATCGGATCCGACTTCTTGAAAGCGCTTGTTACCGTGCCTTTGTCGAAGAGAAGCTCGACACGTGGTGGGTTCTGGTTGCCAGGGGAACGGGGATCTGCGCCAGTTCTGCCCTTCCCATCTTAAACAGGGGACCGGCTATACGTGTGCTTGTGCTCATACCTATTTCCTTTCGTTTGTTGTGGATTTGAAAAATCAGGTGCTGGTTTGCGGCTGAAGACCCCCTACGAAACACCCAATGCTGACATTGCTGACGTTAGGGCGCTGATCGTTCGATCTCACCGAATGCGCTAGCTATTCGTGCCTTACATGCCGTGTGGATCTGGAGCAGGTGCGGAGGATAGAAGGTCAGCATGGACGGGGATTGAAGCCCAAAGCCAAGGGAGGTCCTTGGACAGTCTCCAGATTAGAGCTGGTCTCGCTGCCCCGCTCTTGGGGCGAGCGGTTCGCCTTCGGCAGCGATTTCCTCAAGCTTCAAGACGATTTCTTTGAGCGTCTCGAGATTGTCGATCCTTTCCATCGAATCCAATGGGGCCATCCTTCGGGTGTGGCCGAACAACTTCAACGCGGTTTCGGTCGTTGCCGCTCATCCAGGTCAACCCACACGCCATCGATACAATAAGGATAGCGGCCCAATCCGAAGCAGCGCAGGCCCGCTTGAATGCCTACGCTTCGGCGCCGGTACCGGCATTGTCATCATCGGTCCACTCTTCTCCTCTGGCCGAATGCGAGTCCAAACCGAAGATCGTCAGCTCACACGTCACGCATACCTTCGCGATCGATAGCTAAGGTTAGTTAGAATTCGCCGACCAACTCATGGCCCGGCAGCCTCAAACGGCAACTGGCTCGGCACTTGTTAGCGTAGAGAGCCGATAGCGCTGGAA
>JBPYDQ010000784.1:0-3728 GCA_051986135.1 Terriglobales bacterium
ATGCGAAGGGACAGGGATTTTGCTAGAATCGAAAAGTTAAGCACTCCTCGGGAGAGGTGGCCGAGCGGTTTAAGGCGCACGCTTGGAAAGCGTGTGTAGGCTAACCCCTACCGTGGGTTCGAATCCCACCCTCTCCGCCATCCTCTTTCGTGTACAGTCCGGAGAGATCCTTTACAGAACGTTGCGAAGACATACTTTACACCTTTGGACCAAAAGTGTTGTTTAAAGGCTGCAGAGTCTTCTCCTCCAGATCGATGTAACCGAGATCGTAGTCCATAAAGCTGACCAGCCAGATACCGTCGTCGACTTCCTTGATACCCACGGCTTGACCGGCGAGAGAAGTGCTGAGGTTGATTTTCTTTTTGTAGATGCAGATTCTTCCGCAGCAGGTGACAAGAGCTGTCCGATCGTGGAAAGGATAGGAGAGTTCACCGATGCCGCGGTAAGGCCGCGTGGAAGGTTTGTAGATATCGGCGGGGCACTTCATATCGAGAGCTTCATGCGGACGCTCGTAGTTAAACTCGCGAACGAAGGCATCAAACTTGGCTTGTTGCTGGAGGAAGTTCGAACCGGCTGGCCGCGTAGCTTCGATCTTTAAGGTTCGATGCATGCGTTCATGGCGACCGTTCTGTTGAGGATGGCCGGGCTGGATACGCTCGATGGTGATGCCGAGCCTGAGCCACCAAACGGCCAGGCGGCTCAAGTTGAAGAGGCCATTGGGTGAGGCGAAGGGGACGCCGTTGTCGGAACGAATGGCCTGGGGCAGGCCGCGTTCCTTGAAAAGGCGCTCAAAGGCCGTAAACGCGCCCTGTTCCTTGACTGACTCCATGGCTTCGCAGAGCAAAAGATAACGGCTAGCGTGATCGGAAACGGTAAGGGGGTAGCAATATTTTTTGTTCGCCAGCATGAACTCGCCCTTGTAGTCGGTGCACCACAAAGCATTCGGAGCAACCCCTTGGGACAGAGGGGTACCTTCCGTTTTTGTGCGAGGGCGCCGTTGCCGGGTCACCAGTCCATGGCGGTCCATGATGGCGTGGATGGTGCTGCAGGCGGGCACTCGGACATCGTTGGGCAACTTACGCAACAGCCGTTCCCTAAGCTTGCGAGCGCCCCAAGTGGGCTTTTCTCGCCGCATGGTGACGATCATTGCTTCGAGCTGTGCCGGGAGCTTGTTGGCGTAGCGGTAGGGGGTTCGCGCCCGGTCCGTTAGCCCCTCGAGCCCGCACTCTTTGTAGCGGTCATAGATTTTGTATCCGGTAACCCGGGAGATGCCGAATTCGCGGCACAGCGAGGCCATGCTCTCCCCATCCTTCAGCCGCAATACGAACCGCATGCGTTCCTCCACGACGGACCGCTCCTTCCATGGCATCGACACCTCCGGGAGGGATTAATCCCTCCCGGAGGTGTAAACCATGTCTCCGGAACGTTGTGTATAGGGGTGATCCGACCGTTCATTCAACTACCTACAGCACGCTATCCGGTACTAGAACTCTGTCCTCCACGACACAAGCGGACAAGTGGAGACGAGGAGGCCCGCCTCCCTTTTCCGCCGGGCACGAGAATGTCTTGTGGCGATCTCCCGCTCGCTAGAGGTGCTCCGTTCACCACTCCTGAGGACTGACTGCCAGTGCCACGACCCAAAGCCACACTGCTATTACGTTCCTGTAAGACGGTTTGCTGACACTGCTGGTCGTGGTTACCGGGGATTTCCGCGTTACTGACTCTCCTTCACGACGCGGCCGTTGAGTGGCTGAAGGGGCCGGATATCGTGCGGATAAAGCGCGGCGAATGCGCCGATTTCGTCTGCAGAGATGTCGAGCGGATTCCTAAGCACAAGCCAGGTGACGCCTTCGGTGCAGGGCGGAGCCGTCAGCGAGCCCATATAAGTGTAATAGGAGGTGTCGCGGGGTAGCAGGCCAGCGGGATCTACCTCGACGCCGGCAATCAGCTCCTCTTTGCCCGGGGTTTTGGGCATATGTTCCCAGAGCCGCTGAACAGTGGCATTAGCACGGCCGGCCTTGAGCAGAACTGCGACTCCAACAACCTTGCTGTCGCTGGATTCGTGCATCAAGTGGATCACCATATCGTATCGCTTTCCGTGAACGGACTCTTCGCTGGGATGGTGAAAATGAAATTGCGTCAACTCGTAGCGCTTGTTTCCAACAATCAGAACGTTTCCATTTCCCGGGGCATAGTTCACTCGGACCGCCGTGTAACCGTTGTTAACGATCCTGAGCGGGCCGCTTCGGTATGCGAACAGCAGGGAGGGAAGTTCGGCTTTCTCCGCGTTTCGAATGTCGATGGGAGACTGTTCCTTGCCAACTTTGCAGGCAGCGTACTCCGGGTCCAGGTCACCCCAGTGTTCGGCGCCGGTTGGCCCTTCGTAGGTCCAATGTGTCTTCCACTGCGCGCGCGGACCCGCAGGCACCAAAACGGCGGCGACAATCAGGAATAGAGACGATATGTAATCCTTCCGCAAACTGCCCTCGCTTTGCGCTCAACGGCTTATTTGCCTGGTCGAGGGTGGACCGGATCGATCGTCGCGAGTATGGCAGTTCCCGAAAATCAACAATTCGTCTACCATCAAAATATGAATGTCGAGCACCGCGCTGACGATGCGATCTCCCGAATTGCGGCGGCCATCGGCGAGCCGGCAAGAGCGCGCATACTGTATTGCCTGATGGACGGCCAGGCACGAACAAGCACCGAGCTTTCGGTAGTGGCTGAAGTGAGTCCGTCAACGACGAGCGTACACCTGAATCGTCTCAAGATGGCGCACCTGGTGAAGGTACTCGTTCAGGGAAAGCATCGCTTCTACAGTCTGGAAGGGCCTGACGTGGCCAATGCGCTGGAAGGCCTGAGCGTCCTGGCCGGGGGCTCGCGAGGCACGTTCGTGCCAAGCACGCCGAGCCAACTACGCGCAGCACGCACTTGCTACGATCACATGGCGGGCAAATTGGGGGTCTCGCTGCACGACCGGTTTGCGGCGCTAGGCTGGCTCTCATGTTGTACGAGGGCCAGTGGCACGGCATACGAACTCAGCTTGGGTGGAACGAAGGCATTTGAGGCGCTAGGTATCGACATCAAGGCAACTCGGTTGTTGCGCCGCCGATTCGCGTGCGCCTGCCTGGATTGGAGTGAGCGACGACCTCATGTCGGCGGGGCGCTAGGGGCGGCCCTTCTGAAAGTCGGACTGAAAAGAAGATGGGTGGTCCAGGATCTCGACAGCAGAGCCTTGGGAGTCACAAGTCTGGGGCGACGCGAAATACTGACTCGATTCGGGCTTCGACTCTGATTGTGCTCGACGTACGGCCAGCTTCCGCGCTAGCGCCACCACCGCCCCCTTCTTGCCGTTTTTTCCCTCGCGCCGCGAGTTTCAGTCCCCAGCGCCGCAAATCACTATCTTCCCCAAAAGGTCCCAAAATGTAGTGCGCTCCCTGCACCAGCAGCGTCCGTAGATACTTGTCTCCCTCTTTGCTGATGTGCATGTGCGGTTCGCACTCGCCCGAGGTCCTACGCCTCGGCTGCAACCCGACAAAACACCTCGCGTCTCGACCCTTGCCGAGTATGCTGTGCGCGAGATTTCGCTCTCCCTCCGGCGACTGCCTCATCCTCTACACTGAATTCAGTAGCCGCCAAACATCCGCGCGGACTTGCTCGTTTAAGGGCAGATCGAGACGGCGGGTTATGTGATCTGGCATCCGAGTAGGCTCCTGGGCGAGAGGCGG
>JBPYDQ010000785.1:0-4804 GCA_051986135.1 Terriglobales bacterium
CGCTCGCTGTCGATTCCTTCGAAATAGCCGATCAGCAGCAAGCGAAAATACCGTCCCGGCGCCAGCGACGGTCGTCCCATCTGTTCCGCATAAAACGGCCCACAGCACTGCTCAACGAAATCATCAAAGCCACGCTCTTCCAACACCCGGTTCAGTCTTGCATAAAACGGATGTGCGACTGTCTTTGGCAATTCGCTCTGTGGAACCCAGATCCGTTCTTGTCGTTGCTGTTTCTTTCTTCGTCCCATTGCCATACGCGCAGTGTACGAACTTATGCTGTGGATCTTGCAGCGATTTCTGTTCAGGAATCTAGACTTTCACCACGGACTGCTAGGGCGTCGGTTTGCGAATACGAGGTTGAGATGCTGACGCTTGCTGGGCGCGGATAAGGTGATAGGCAACCCAATGCGCTCCAAACGAGCGGCCCAATCGCGCCCGCGGCCTCCGCCACCGCATACGCCAATTCGGTTTTGCCGCAGCCAGGCGGACCTTCAACCAACAGCGGTTTGTGCATGCGCTCCGCGAGATACACGGCCTCGAGCATCACCGGATCGATGACGTAGCGGGCAGCTCGCAGCTTCGCGGCGAGTTCCTGCGCAGATGAGAGCATGTGGATTACCCTCCGGCTGTGAACACTACACCGGAAGCCGTTCTTTGGCATTTCTTACTGTGTGAATTTCGCACAAAGGCAGGCGTTTACTTTACTCGCTGTCGGTCGGAGCGCGCGTTCTCGAATAGAGAATTTCCTGGGCATGGCGTTGACCCTGTTTTGGGGTTAGGGATTTCGCGCCGCGCACGTTCAGATCAAAAGTGCAGCCGACCCAAATTTCTTACCAATCGCGCTTTTGCTGACACAGCGGGCAGTCCGAAACGGTCCGTTGTCCCGGAGCTAGTCTACGCCGCCCGGAATGGATCAGGCGAATCGAATAGACCTGATTCGGCATCGATACCGGTTGGGCAGCGGACAGCTTGCAGGATGAGAAATTCACGGTCAAACACGGAGCCGAGCATGAGCCTGTTGCCGTTTCTCGATGTTGGATTTTCAGTGGACGGTACAGAGTGACTTAACCGCTTTTCTCATCGCAAGGGACCACCCTACTTATCACTAAGCAATAATTAAATATCCAACGTAATGGATGAGCTTGCGTTAAACTAAGCTGCCACAACGAATGACTTGTTAAGTGTAAAGTCTGCGGGGAGTGGTTTCTCGAACTGTCTTTTAGGTGACAACCTTTAGGGTGACAATCTCATGGCTCGAAAACAGATAGTCGCGTCTATTGTTCTTTTGGCGATATGCTTTGCAGCAACTAGCACATCGGCGCAAACAAACTTCAAATTGAAGCAGATATTGGACACCGGCGATGATGCTCCGGTGCCAAACCAGTTGAGCTTTGTCGATGAGATGTCTTTCAACAATCAGGGGCAAGTTGTTTTTATCGGTGACGGTGGCCTGTTCCTGAAAAGGGGGCACACTCTTACGTTGTTGGCGGCGCCCGGGGATGCGGCTCCTGTCGGTGGAACCTTCCTCCAGATCAGCGCACCGTCGATCAACGCCGCGGGACAAGTAGTCTTTGCCGGCACTGCCACCAACAAGGGAGGGTTGTTCCTGTTCTCGCAGGGAAAGATTACACTGCTGGTGGCAGATGGCGCCCTCTCTACCACTGGCGACGTAGTGTTTCCCACCCAACCGGTGATCAATGACTCCGGTGTGGTCGCCTTTGTGAACAACGGCACACCCGGTTTTCCCCTCTTGGGGCAGGGCATATTCCAGTTTGCTGACGGCACCATTACCAAAATTGCAGTCATTGGCGATTCTGCGCCCGACCAGGGAACATTCACCGGGTTTGACCCGCCGGTCATGAACTCCTCCGGGCAGGTAGTCTTTCGTGCCTCATTACAAGAAACGTTGTCCAACCCTTTCATTCCCACCAACGGTCTGTTTTTCGCCTCAGGGAGCAGCGTCAGCAAGATTATCGATTCCGGTGACACCTTTCCCGACGGCAGCACATTTTTCGATGTGATCGGCAGTCCTTCCGTCAACGATCGAGGACAGGTGACGTTTGCCGGGTTCGTGGACGGGTTTGTGTCGGATGAAGGAGTTTATCTTTTTTCCGGGGGCAGTCTGACGGTGGTTGTTCCCGGGTTCAGCACCGGACCCAACGGACACATCTTCCAGCAGATAGTGAATGCCGCAATCAACAATGCGGGACAAATTGCATTTGAAAGCGCGATTCTTGGAAGCTGCTGCGGGAATGGTGTATTTCTCTTATCCAATAGCACCATTTCGCAGATCATGCTCCCCGGCCAAGCCTCTCCCGATGGAGACACCTTCTCACCGGCAGGCGCGTTTGGTCTGGCACTTAATGCATCCGGAAAAGTGCTGTTTGCTTCACGGTTGCTTCAACACACAGACGCACTATACATATCGTCAGGGACCCAACTGGCCCGTGTGGCTGGAGAGGGTGATCGGGTCCATAGGGACCCGGAGTTCCGATTCCCATTCGCGTTCGGCATGAGCAACACCGACGAGGCTCTGGCTGACGATACAACTTTCGCTGGTGGCGATGGGTTATTTACCGCTCATCGCCATCGTCCGAACAAGCCGACGTTGGATGCACACGTCAGCCAGGCCGTGGGAAGTGACGGTGTGATTGATGGTTTCTTCGAGAATTTCGTGATGAACGGCAATGGCCAGATTCTGATGAACACGGACCTTTCAAGCGGCATTTCCAGCTTGTTGTTGCGATCTCGTGTCACACTGACGGAACTGGTGCGGGCTTCGTTTTCGGGTAATGGCGATCCTTCGCCAGGTGGCGGGACATTCTTTGGCGTAAGACAGTGCTCCATGAATAACCTGGGGCAAGTTCTTTTTGCGGGATTTGCATCCAACAATTCCGGACTCTATCTAATTGTGAACGGCCAGACAACGTTGGCTGTCGACAACAACACACCGCTGCCTAGCGGCACTGGGACGTTTGGCAGCATTGCCTCAAATGCGTTGAATGACCATGGCGACATTGCGTTTTTCGCAGAATCCTTCCCTTCGGCAAATGGAATATATGTGCTTTCAAACAACCAATTTACGACTCTGGCTCGCGATGGCAGCGCGGCCCCGGGAGGCGGATTCTTCAATCTGCCGTTCAGCGACCCGCGTTTGGGACCGGTGATCAGTGACAACGGCAGCGTGGCTTTCGCGTCGGATCTCTCCACAGGCGGTCGAGGAGTGTTTTTGTTCTCACACGGGGTACTCACTCGACTCGTTGGTCCGGGTGACGCATCTCCCAATGGAAGCACGTTTTTCTCGGCCGATGCGCCAACCATCAATGCATCCGGCCAAATCGCCTTCTCAGGGCAGACCGGCAACGGCTTTGGCGTGTTCATCTTTTCCGGTGGCACAATCAGCAAGATTGCCGCTCCCGGCGACACCTTGCCGGATCACCGCATATTCGAGTTCGCGGATCTTCCCCAGGTCAATGACCTCGGGCACGTGGCCTTTACAGGTGACTTGTCGAACGCCACCACTGTAATTTTCATCGCCAGGCCAATCGACGGCAATGTCGATGAATCGGAACTCACAACCACCAGCGGGCCGCCCGACTCTGTAACTCCATTCTCATTGGCAGCGGCAAAGGCTCGCCACCCGCGCAATTTCATCCGCAAGTCGAGAAAAGATAGACAGCCATACACACGTCTATGATGCCCTGTCTCCCGGCAATCGTGTCAATATGTCGGTGGAAGCCTGTACCCTGTTCCCTTTAAAGGAAGCCCAGGCGGATATGCACGCGGGCTTCGGTACGATTCGAGATGTTGGTAACCCTTTCGACAATCGTGCCCCCGGCCTCCGCCACCGCATACGCCAATTCGGTTTTCCCGCACCCAGGTGGACCTTCGATCAACAGGGTTTGTGCATGCGCTCCGCGAGATACACGACCTTCAGCATCACCGGGATCGATGATGTAGCGGGCTGCTCGCAGCGTCTCGGCGAGTTCGTGCGCAGATGAGAACATGTGGATTAGCTTCCGGCTGGGAGGATACTGTACTTCTTGAGAGCCGGGCGTCGCATACTCGCACGAAGCATTGCGGTGTTAGCGACTTTTTTCACCAATCCAATGTTGCTGGTGACGCGAGCCCGTCTTAACTTTTGGGGATTACACCTTGAATATGCAACGGCCCCCCAACCCGACTACGGTTTTGCGCTACGGCAAGCTCATGCCCAGGCAGATGGATGACGATGTGGCCCATATTCGGGCGAATCGTTGCACCTCAACTGAAGCCACAGCTCTCACGCCAGCGAGCTGCGGAATTCCGGGTGCCGAAGCGGTACACGCTCTTGCTGTGCCTAACAATTCGAATGCCGATGTAATCACTGCAGCCGTTGGTGCTGACGGACATACGAGCCGATCTCCTCCACCGTGTCCAGCGAGATCTCGTTTGCGGGGTCCTTCAGGTAATGGCACAGTTCTTCCAGCGCGTGCGAATCGGTCACTTGGAATCCGCGCTGGCCGATCTCGTGCCCCACAAAAATCACCCACCGTCCCTGCTGGACCGCCCCATCGACGATCTGCTTCATCTGCGAAAAATCCATGTCGTCGAAGGCGGTCCCCATCGCCTGCGCCAGATCCACGACGCGCGGGTCATTGGAGGATTCTGAAAGGTAGCTGCGCCCGACGATGAATCGCTCCGCGACAAGCGGAACATAACTCTCGACGTCCAGCCCGCGGCCGACGAACTTCTGCCCGCACGGATAGGCAAACGTCTTGGGCCTCACGCCGAGCAGCTTTTGGATCTGGTCGGTGGCGTCATC
>JBPYDQ010000786.1:0-3581 GCA_051986135.1 Terriglobales bacterium
CATTTTCCGTCGGGGACCGCGGCCGGGGTTAGGCGCATCAGCCTTGCGACCTCTCTCTATCGCGCGGCAATGACCGGTTTGCGCGACGCTGCATAAGCGGTGAAAGACACAGGCCAGTTCGGTTTCCTCGACCGGTGCGTGACAATGCCGGAGCTGAACAAGCTAATGCGGATTTGACCTCGCTGTGGACTATGATGAGCACACACACTTGGCCAGTCTCTATCGATACGCTTCAACGGCTCAGCCCATGGCGAGATTCTCAGAACCCCATTTCTGGACCGCGAGCGAAGCGCTGAAGCACGGCGGGACATGGTTCATCTTCCAGGAAGCTGGGTTCCGCGATTACTTCCCGATTGCTGACGATCCACGCAGAAACCATTCGCCTAAATTGGCCTTGGCCACAGCGAAGCACACTGCTCATTCGTACCTCAAGGCTTCGAGCGGGCTCACTGAGGCAGCCTTGCGGGATGGCAAAACAGAGAATGCGAGATTGAGAGTTACGGCAGCAGCAAGGGCAACCGCGGCGGTACTTTCTTCGAATACGAAAGGCAGCCCAACCGAATCGCTGATGAAGTGAAGCAATTCCGGCTAAGATGGAGTTTGTTTCATCATGACCCCGCACGTACCAGTGGCTCCTTTCACAGATGTGTTCGGCCGGCCCCTGCGCAGCCTGCGTATCTCGGTCACCGACCGGTGCAACCTGCGGTGCCGTTACTGCATGCCCGAGGCGGAATACGTCTGGCTGCCTCGGGAAGAGCTGCTCACGTTCGAGGAAATCCGCGAGCTGGTGAGCGCCTTCAGCGAGCTGGGCGTGGATAACGTGCGGCTGACCGGCGGCGAGCCGCTGCTGCGGAGAGACCTTCCCAGGCTGGTCCGGATGCTCTGTGAAAATCCGCGGATCCAAGACCTGGCGTTGACGACCAACGGCGTTCAGCTCGCCGAGCACGCACAGGCGCTTCGCGACGCAGGACTCCATCGCATCACGTTGAGCCTCGATACGCTGCACGCAGACCGATTTCGGGCATTGACGCGGCGCGACACGCACGCGCAAGTGCTGGGCGGTCTTGAGGCGGCCGGCCGCGCCGGCTTCCGCGGCACCAAGATCGATGCCGTCGTAGTGCGCGGGGTCAACGATGACGAGCTCGACGGCCTACTCGAATTCGGAAAGCAACAGGGCGCGGAGGTGCGCTTCATCGAGTACATGGACGTGGGCGGCGCTACCGATTGGTCCATGGATAAAGTCTTCTCCCGCGCTGAAATCCTCGAACTCCTCGCCCGGCGGTATGGCAAGATCGTGCCGGTCGTTGACGAGAGCTCGGCACCCGCCGAACGCTTCCTCCTCCCCGACGGAACCGTGTTCGGAATTGTCGCCTCGACGACGACTCCGTTCTGCCGTCGGTGTGACCGCAGCCGACTGACGGCCGACGGGATGTGGTACCTCTGCCTTTACGCGCAGCAGGGGACCGACCTTCGGCGGCCGTTACGTGCCGGCGCTTCACGGGATGAATTGAAGTCTTCTATTGCCTCTGCCTGGCGGCGGCGAAATGACCGCGGCGCTGAAGAGCGCAAGGCGCAGCGCGTCCGGGGCGTCCTTGTCGGCATCGAGCAGCTCCGTCAGGATCCGCACCTCGAGATGCACACCCGCGGGGGATAGCATCGGACCGGATTGCCGCCGACTTCACCAGCGCGAAGGCGCGGAACCGAAGGCAGGCTCAAATTCCCGGGATTGCACACTGTTTCTTTGCCGCTACACTGCTTAGATCTCCCCTTAGCTGAGAGTAAGGTTTTCATCATGGCTGGGATGCCCCAAGAGTTGCGGAATGAACTGAAGGCAATTCGGTACTTCGACCGTGATTTTGTGCTTGCTGAAAAGCACGACCAAACGGACTGCATGTCATTCCTCTTACGCCAGATCCGCAGGGGCGAAATCACGCACGCGATCCAAGAAGCGCTAGCGAGGAACTAATTTAGGTGCCATGAAGTTCAAGCAAGGGAAGCGTTACTGGCTCATCTGAGGATCGTTTTGCCAGAGCCGGTGGCCATCTTGCAGCAAAGCCGTGTGAATGGTCCGCCATCGCCGGGAAGATCGCTCCGAAGCAGGAGCCTCAGTGAGCCACTCTAGCGACAAGCCGGTAAGGAGCAGGCTCCTCCTGGCGAGGGCTGGAAAAAATCGCGAATCATCGGCGATCGTGACACTGAAAATGCTCAGTGTCGCCCTGCTCGCCTTCCAGAGCACGCGCTTCGTCCCTAAACAGGTTGTTCTATCGGGCTCGCAGCAAAACAAAAGTGAATGGGTACTCAGGCCGCGGTTGCAGTACCGGCCGACTGCTGGCGCATCTGCTCCAGCATTCTCTCTTTCATTTCTTTCGACGTCGGCTCAGCTTTATGGGTGCCTACCATCCAAGTATATCCGTCTGGATCCACGATAGTGCCGCACCGATCGCCCCAAAACATGTCCATTACGGGGCCTTTGCCTGTGGCTCCGAGGCTGAGGGTTTTGGAGACCACTTTGTCCACGTTGTCCACATAGAGAAACAGACTCGCCGGCGAAGCCCCAATGCTCTTGGCAGTACGTTTACCCAGGGCGGAGTTTTCCGGCCCGAGCATCAACGTTGTGCCGCGCAACGTCAGTTCGGCATGCATGGGCTTGCCATCGGGGCCGTTCATGATGCCACGCCTGGAAAAGCCGAAAGCCCTTTGATAAAAGGTCACGGCAGCCGCCAAATCGGAGACTGTGAGCATGGCCGATACGGCACCATACTGTTTCTTGTTGAGAGGATCAATTTTCTTAGCCATGATGCTCCTTTCGCGAAGACCCCATTGTAGCGAAGACCTGCAGTGTGGGCATGGCGAATGACAAGCAGATTCGTTACAAGACTCTCGCCCTCATGTCCTCCTCAGAACTGTCCTCGTCAAGCATCTGCTGGATCTCATCTCTTCGTTTTCGCAGCCGGTCCAGTTCCTCCGATTCGACTTCGGGGACGCTCATAGCAGTCGGGCTATTCGGATCCAGGATGGCGGGAACCGGCGGGTTTGTAATTTTCAAGATGTCCTCGAGCTCTTTTTCAAGCACCCTTCTTCGTTCTGCATCCATTGGCGTTTTCTCTCTTAAGCCCCATTGTGAAGCGGCAGCCGAAAGCGGCCAGCTTGGGTTGTCCTTTTTTCATTGCAGTGCATCGGCGCTGTTGCCTCTAAGAAGACTTCGTGGTCCGCCAGCGTAGAACCAGGTACATGAACGATGGTCTCCATTCTCCAGATGAGGAACTTCCGGCGCTGGTCAGATTCTGCATTACAAAGCGGTGAACATCAATGCGACGTCCGGAAGAATCGGTGGGAAAAAGGGCCTGCGCTGAGGAAGAGGCCAGGATGAAGAAAGAGTGGCGCTGAGTTCCCGCGATTTGCGGGCAGTTGTCTGGATTGTTATCGTGGAAGCAAATCTCACCCGCCATGACTAATGTCAAAAGCAGGCAGCGCCTTCTTCTGCTGTGCACCACGACCGGGTACCAGACGCAGGCTTTCGTGGAGGCAGCGGACAAGCTCGGGCTGGCGGTGGTTTTCGCCACCGACCGCTGCCATGTTCT
>JBPYDQ010000787.1:0-5720 GCA_051986135.1 Terriglobales bacterium
TGGTCTTGATCACCGGGTGTTCGGCGCCGATAGCTCGGGGGATGCCGGGAAGAGAGATGTCAATGCGCTGGAACTTGAGGCGAGCACCAGAAACGCCGTTCTTCAGCCGTTCTGCCGTTCGATCGACTGTTTCCTCGACGCTTTTTTTCAACTGGTTAACCCGTTGGCCGACGTCGCGCTTGGCGTCGTGGGGTGCCGCCTTCAGCCAATCGTCGTTTACTTGCGTGAGCACGCCGTTTTTGCGCGCCATCCAGCGATCGCGGAATACTTTCTGTTCAGATTCACCATTGACCGCAGAGGCTTCCGAATCGAGCGCCGACAGTAGATCGCGAACAGCAGCATCGAGGCCGGCCGCCGAGTAGTCCGTCAATTTGGGAACCGTATATGTCACGTCTCGAGTCTATTTCTATCCTCAGATTGTCTACAACAAGCGGCGATGGCAACGCCGACGCCTGCGGCTTTCGACAACTGGTCGTAAGCCGCCCGTCCGGCATCACTGGCCTAGCAGCTTACAGACCCCGGATCCTCACCCTTCTACGAATAACCCAGCAAACAAAATAACAGATAGAACCGAGTGGCACCGGCGCGGCACAAGCCGTGGCCTCGTGCAAAGGCTTTCAGTTGTCTCTCGAAGACTTTCCTGACCAGCCATCGCACCCAGCGCCGAGGTGCCGGGCTATTCCGAGCGCCCGCTCCCTAGCCGGTTTTTCCCGGCGCGCAGAACCGGTCGTGCGCGTGAACCGCTCCGGGGGCCATTCCATACTGCCCAGGGCTGCGTGCTGACTGCTAGAGGCTGGTTGCCGCGGCCCCACCGAGCGCCCCCCTCGCCTGCTCGGCGAGGCTCTTAAAGGCGCCGGGATCGTTGACCGCCAGATCGGCAAGAATCTTGCGATCCAGGTCCACGCCGGCAGTTTTGAGGCCGTGGATAAACTGGTTGTAGCTCATCCCGTTCAACTTGGCGGCAGCGCCGATGCGGACGATCCACAGCGAGCGGTATTGGCGCTTTTTCTGTTTGCGCCCGGCGTAGGCAAACTTCAGCCCGCGCTCAACGGCTTCTTTGGCGGAGCGATATAGTTTCGACTTAGTAAGGAAGTAGCCGCTCGCGCGATCTAATATCTTCTTGCGCTTGGCGCGGCGCTTGGTTCCACGTTTTACCCGAGGCATGACTTGCTCCTTTTTTGATGTACTGGCGGCTGGAGGCAGGACTGTTGACCTCTTCACGCGCCTTGCCAGCGACTAGCCCGAGCCAGCCGCTAACACCGTTGGCCAACGACCAACGACTAATAAGGGATCATCCGCTTGATTTTCGGCTGATCCGCCGGATCGACCAGCGTGGCCGTCCCTAATTTACGTTTCCGCTTTTTGTTCTTGGAGGTGAGGATGTGGCGCAGGTGCGAATGTCCACGCTTCACCTTCCCACTCGCGGTTTTCTTGAAGCGCTTAGAGGCGCCACGATGTGTTTTGAGTTTCGGCATAATACCTCGTTGGCATTCAGTACTAGCATTCACCAGTAACAAGGATCCCGCTTCACTGAATGCGAAGAGTTGCTTTTTACGCTTGGCTGGCGCGAGGCTGAACCTGCGCGGGCGGCTTCGGCTCGCGCTTGGGCGTGTCGGCTTTCTTCGGCGCCAGGATTGCGTGCAGGGTGTTGCCCTCTTGCCGTGGCCTGAACTCCACGACGCTATGCTCGCTGACGTCTTTGATCAAGCGTTCCAGAATCTCGCGTCCCAGGCCGGTGCGCGTCATTTCGCGGCCGCGGAAGAAAATGGTCGCTTTGACCTTATCTCCGTCGTCCAGAAAGCGCAGCACATGATTTTTCTTGGTCTGGTAGTCATGATCATCCACGTTGATTCTGAATTTAACTTCCTTGACCGTAATGGTCTTCTGATGCTTCTTGGCTTCGCGCTCTTTCTTTTCCTGCTGGTAAAGATACTTCCCATAATCCATGATGCGGCATACAGGCGGATTCGCGGTGGGAGAAATCTCAACCAGGTCCAGGTTTCTTTCGCGGGCTTTCTTGAGCGCCTCAAAGGGAGGCATGATTCCCATTTGCTGGCCTTCATCGTCAATCACGCGAATTTCGCGTGCGCGGATGCGCTCATTGGTACGGATAAAACGCTTGTCGATAGAATCCTCCAGATGCTTACAATGCAAACGCCATTAAAAATTATATCAAAAATCAGCGGTCAGCATTCCGCCCCCGAGCTCCTGAGCGAGGACGTACGGTCAGGCCGCGACCCTCCCCATCATGTGCCCATTCTCGACATTCTCAACGAAGGCCGAGATCCATTGATTGGAGCGCAGTTTTCCTCGAACCCTGAGCTTGAGGTAGTTGTCCGTCAGCGCTTCTGTCCCTCTGCCATCGAACCGACTCAAGGTGATGGCGTCGACGCTTCTGCCAACGAAGGAGCGCATGAAGGCCAGCGTCTTTCGGTTGGAAATTTCCCGCAGAACGCGATTGCGCTCGTGAGCGATCTCGGGCGGGACCTGCTCAGGCATCCCGGCTGCTGGAGTTCCGGGACGAGAGGAATAGGTGAAAACGTGGAGGTAGGTGAAGGGCAGCTCCTCAATGGCGCGTCGGGTCTCGTCGAAGTCTCGATCCGCTTCGCCGGGGAAGGCTACCATCACGTCGGCGCCGATGGCGGCCGTGGGCATGGCGGAGCGGATTTTCTCGATTTTCTCTCGATAATGCCACGGGCGATATTTCCGGTGCATGGCCCGGAGAATGCGGTCACTGCCGGACTGCATGGGGACATGCGCGTGCTTGGCGATGCGATTGGACGATGCCACCAATTCAATCAGCTCGTCACTCCAATCCATCGGCTCGACAGAACTGATGCGGAGCTTCTCAAGGCTGGTCTTATCGAGGATGGCGCGAATGAGGTCGCCGAAACTTGGCCGGTCTTGGCTGCTGAACCCTTGCCGCGGTGCGCTGAGGATGGGCGACCGACGACCGACCCCTTCGAGATCCCGACCCCAGCGGCCCAGATTGATTCCAGAGATCACCAGCTCCCGGTAGCCGCCGGCCACCAAATCCTTTACCTCGCCAATTACCTGCTCCAGAGGCAGCGACCGGCTCTGTCCGCGAACATACGGAATGACGCAGAAGGAGCAGCGGTTGTCGCAACCGTCCTGAACTTTCAGGTTGGGCCGCGTGCGGTCGTTGGCGGCATCGAAGACGGGAGCGGCCACGAGCTCGGTGTGAGCAAAGATGTCGGAGACGAACAGGCGCTGGCCATTGGTCGTCGGCCCTCGCCCAGTCGTCAGCCGAGCAAGGGGAACGAACGACGAATTGCCTTCTACCGCCGTGCCTTGCCTACCAGAGCAGGCTTTCCGGCCTGCCGACGGCGATGGTGAATCGGAGACTTCAGCCAGCAACTCACGCTGTCGAAGCAGGCTGGCTAGTTCGTGCTTGTGGGAATTTCCAATGACACAGGTGACGCCGGGCAGGGCGGCAATCTCCTCTGGTGCGCGCTGGGCATAGCAGCCGGTCACGACAATCTGGCACTTGGGATTCTGGCGACTAATGCGGCGGATGCTGGCGCGTGCGTCCCGGTCGGCCGCGGAAGTAACCGTGCAGGTATTCAGAACGACGATCTCGGCGTGCTCAGGATTCGAGACCCGCTCGAGTCCGTCCTTACTTAGCTGGCGCTCTAGAGCGGCGCCATCAGCTTGGGTCGCTCTACAGCCAAAATTTTGTACGTAAAAGCTCGCCACTCGAATATAGTAACTTAGAACTTAATATTGCTGTCTGCGCAGTTGAGTTGCTGAAGACCCGGCAAGATGGGAGAAGTGCTCGATGAAGCGGCGCATTCTGCTGGTCGACGACGATGTGGCAGTCCTGCTTACACTGAAAGCCGTGCTGGAAATGCACGGTTTCGACGTTCACACTGCCAGTTCAGTTTCCGAAGCCATAGGCAAGCTGGAAGCCAGCTCCTATCATATGGTCATTACCGACATGAGGATGGAAACAGAAACTGCCGGTTGGAAAGTCGTCCAGGCGGCGCGAGAACAGGAATATCGTCCGGCTACCGCTATTTTAACCGCCTATCCTCCGCCCGATACCAATTGGCAGGATCAAGGTGCGCAATCGCTGCTGGTCAAGCCTATTGGGACACGGGACTTGGTCCGCCAAATCGAAGCGCTGCTCGTGAATCATGAGGACGAGAAGCAGACTCGACCGCTCGGTCATTCCGTCAATTCGGCGCGTGGGGGCTTTCGACCCTCCTCCAAAAATAGTCGGAAAGTAAGCTGATAGCGCCCGAAGCCCAGCCACTTGCGCCAGGAACCTGAGTTCAGGCGCTCACTGCCGAGGTTCTGCGCTGCTGAAAGCACTCCCGGCAAAATACCGGGCGCCCCTGAGTTGGCTTAAACGGGACGGTGGTTTCCTTTCCACACTGCGAACACTTGGTGCGGGTTTCGACTTTATTGTAGTTGTGGTTTCCCGTTGGTGCTGCAGTGGCGCCTAAGACAGCTACACGTTTTGCCTTGCACGATTTGCAACGCTTGGGTTCGTTCTTGAATTGTTTATCGTGAAAGAACAGTTGCTCCCCGGCGGTAAAAATAAAATCGGCGCCGCAATCAACACACTTCAGAACCTTGTCCTGAAATTCCATGGCACGCTCCCTTCAGGCCCTTGACCGCACGTCGCACGGGAGTTAAAGGCTCCTGGCGCGAATGCAGCACGGGTTCATATCCACCCCTTTGTGTGTGATCCCAGGTTCGGCCCGCCGTGTGCCGGCCGGCACACGGATTACATTTGCAAGTGCGATAAGGCCCGGGGAAGAGAGCCAGAAATATGACGGGTCGCCCCCTGAGGAGGAGCGACCCATTGACTACGAATTACTCTTGTTCTTTACGTGCTTTTTTGCGGCTGCGCTTGCGCGCTAACGCTTCTTTCACGCGCTTCTTCTCGCCAGGCTTCAGGTAGGAGGAGTGACGCTTCACTTCCTTGATGATGTCCTCCTGTTGCACCTTGCGTTTAAAGCGGCGCAGAGCGTTCTCGAGGGATTCACCCTCTTGAATTCTGACTTCCGCCAAACCTTACACCCCCCAACTTCGTCCGCTCCGGACCTTTGTAGTTATTGCAAGGTTCGTAGTGCAAGTCAAGTGCTAAGTGGCAATTTTGGTAGGAAAAATGCCGCTGCCCGCCATGTCACGAAGCCGGCAACCGCATGATTTCTCAGAAAGATAAGCATATCGCCGACTGGACTTGACGGGCGCTGCGACGACGCAGAGAAAGTAAAGTTAGTCGACTTCGGACGGCACACGGGGAAGTTATTGATCCCTACAACCTTTACTCAGTCTTACGAACTGGCCGGCCAGGTTACAAGCCTCTCCGTGCTGACGTCGATCGACTGGCGGTCACGATGGAAGGCATTGAAGCTAAATATCCAGACATAGGGATGGGCAAAGAAAGATTGAAGATCATTGCCAGCTCAGAAAGCGCGATTCCATCCCTCTGGCCGAACCGGGTTTGAAACTTAGAGAAGATTGGCGATAGTCATGGCTGGGCACTATAGCGAAAGTTCTTTTTGCCGATGGGTGACGATTTCAAGTTCGGCTCGTCTCCGGACATCGAACCGTTAACAAGCATTCACGCGGCCAGCCGATCGAGCACGCCGCCGCGATCGTTGGCCGCATCCCGGTTCTCAGCGGCCCGCTTCGCGGTTACTTTTCGCGCTGAAGATTTCTTAGCCCGGCAGATATCCGCCGGCTAC
>JBPYDQ010000788.1:0-3650 GCA_051986135.1 Terriglobales bacterium
TTGCCGACCACTCGGGAACCGGCATGGTTTGCGAACACAACTGCGTCTACCGGGGTTGATGCCATGGCAGTCGGCACGCGTCGATGACGACCGATTTGTCCTCTGCGCTTGTTCTTCAGCTTCGAGCCAGAGTCTGCACCCATCCGGCGAAAGCGTGCCAAACCGATGTTCTTCCGATGTAATGCGTCAACTGCTGAAAGATGATAAGGAATGCACCAGCCCAAACCGTAGCCCGATGAACCCGCCGCGTGGCCCAGAGATCGTAGGCAATGAGCAGCAGAATAAAGATGAAGGACAGTTCCTCTGCCACGGCACGTAAACCAAACTCCCTCCCGCGAAGAAAATTGTGAAAGTGCCAACGAGCAATGGGAGCGGTCATCAGTGCCGTCGAAGCCACAATTATCAGCCGCTTGTGCGCCGCAGAATCAAAGCGTGCGCGGTAAGCGAATACCATCAATACCGCGAAGACGACGATTCTGCCGAGTGGAAGAATATAAAACCCCAGTGGGTCGCGCATGTGTTCGAAGTCGCGCGCCAGTGCGTCGGTTGCCGCCCAAATTCCGACAATCAGCATCAGGCCAGCCAAAATGAAGCCTGCAATACCAAGACGGCGATGAACATCGACCCGACCGGCTGCCATCAAGGATGTCTGCGCGATGAGCAGCAGAATCCACGACGAAAATAGAACTGCGTGCACATGAATGGCCAGACTTGGCAGCGGTGCCCGAATGCCTCCCACGAGGTAATAGCTCGGCGCGAAGCCAATAAAAACTACAATCAGCATGAGCCAGGCGACGCCGGGGAAAAAGACATGATCGAACCGCCTGCCGGGCAGATGATTGGCGGCGGGAACCGCAACTTGCTGTTGGGCTAAGGTTGTAGCCATCGTTCCTCCAGTGCGGAGCGGCCGCACCCTTCTCGATGCGGCGAAAGTTCTATCAGCCGGCCGCGAAACGTCTCTGAGTACCGTGCTTCGCGCCGGAATGTCGTGATAAAAGCCTGAAAGTTTGCTGATAAAATCCCCGGAACTTCCCCAGGAGCGTACCTATGGCCGTTTCTGCCGACAGGGTTTATGAATTTGGCGAGTGGCGTCTAGAACCCGCCGAGCACTTGCTGCTGCGCAACGGCTCTGCCGTTCCCTTAGGTCCCAAGCTTTTCGACACGCTTCTGGTGCTCGTCGAGAATGCGGGCCGCCTGGTGACGAAAGAGGAGTTCATGAACCGTGTATGGGCCGACAGCTTCGTCGAGGACTTGGCTCTTACGCAAAATATCTCGCAATTGCGGAAGATCCTCGGGAATGGTGAGGAACCGGTGATCGAGACTGTGCCGAAGCGGGGGTATCGGTTCTTGATTGCAGTGACGGCGAGAGAAAGAACACAGTCTGCGACACCGGCAGCACAGAGCAAGCAGCCCAGGGCCGCAAGCCGCCTTAGCCTCATCGTATATGCGATCGGCGGAGCGCTCGTTATCGCCGCTGTGATTGTGGCGACGCGGCGTCCTCGAAGCCTTCACGCTTCGAATTTTGTGCAGATCACCAACGATGGGCGGGCAAAACAGGGGCCGATCGTGAGCGACGGCGTCAGGCTTTACTTTGGCGAAGGGGCCACGAATCACTTCACGCTGGCCCAAACATCCGTGAGCGGGGGCGAGGTGACCGCTTTGCCGATTCCGCTGCAGGCCCCATACATCCTGGATATCGCCCCGAACCGAAGTGAATTGTTGGTGGGTTCTTCCGGTCCCGAGGCCTCAGCCTCAGGTAGACCTGGCGACGTCGGCTCCACGCCTCCCGTCTGGGTTTTCTCGCTGCCGGGAGGGGCGCTCCGGCGCGCCGGTCAGATTGCAGCAGACGCGGCAACCTGGTCTCCGGACGGACGCGAGATGGCATTCGTCGATGGCTCCATGGTGTATCGCGCTCGAAGCGATGGGAGCGACGCAAGCGAACTGGGCAGGTTGCCTGGCACAGGTTCCTGGTTGCGATGGTCGCCTGACGGTTCCCGTCTGCGCGTGACGGTTTTCGATAAGGCGACCGGAGAATCATCGTTGTGGGAGGTTTTGCTGCCCGTAAAAGGGACGCAACGCTTGCTGGCAACTTGGAACGAGCGAGGCTCTGAGTGCTGTGGCAGTTGGACACCGGATGGCAAGTATTTTGTATTCCAGGCAACGCACGAGGGAAAAACCGAAATTTGGGCTCTTGCTTCTGGAAAAGAACAACCGGTGCAGCTAACGAGTGGACAGATGCACTCGCTGACGCCCTTCGTGAGTCCCGCCGGCGAGAAGCTTTACCTGATCGGAGAACAATTGAGGGGCGAGCTGTCCCGCTACGACCGCAAGGCCGGCCAGTTCCTACCATACCTGTCGGGAATCTCAGCCGAGTTCATGAATTTTTCGAAGGACCGTCAGTGGGTCACTTATGTCACGTTTCCAGAGCAGACTCTGTGGCGCAGCAGGATCGACGGGAGTGAACGTCTGCAACTCACTTCAAGCCCCGTGCGTGCGGTTCTTCCTCAGTGGTCTCCTGACGGCAAGCGCATCGCCTTTTTTGACGTCGCACCTGGAAAACCTTGGAAGATTCTCTTGATGTCTTCCGACGGTGGTGCACCGGAACCGCTGCTGAATGAGTCGAGAAATGAAATAGACCCCGACTGGTCTCCCGACGGGAACTCAATCGCCTTCAGCTATTTTCCTTTCTTCGAAAGGACGACGGCGGAGCAGCTAGGCATCTTCGTAATGGATCTGAAAAGCCGCACCGTTGTTAAGCTGCCAGGCTCCGACAACTTGTGGGCGGGACGCTGGTCGCCAGATGGGCGTTACATGGTGGCCAGGTCGACGCAGCCACTCGGTCTGATGCTCTACGATTTCAGGACACAAGCGTGGTCACGAATTGCGAATAACACATACGTAGGCGCTATGAACTGGTCTTCCGACGCCCGCTATCTTTATTTTTTGCGTCGCGGACGCGATCCCGCAATTTTGCGCATACGAGTCCCAGATGGCGAGATCGAGCACGTTGCAGACCTCAAGGGTGTACGACAAACCGGTTTTCGTGGCGGATTTTGGATGGGCTTAACGCCGGACGATTCACCTTTGATTCTCCAAGATGTTGGAACCGAGGAAATCTACTCCCTCGATTTGAAGACTCAGTAGTCGCCCGAAGCCATAGATTGTCTTGCCCTGATAATCCATCGCAGCCAACTCCTGGATGACGAGCAACCCGTAAATTGACCTCCAGCCTGGAACACGAGGCTCACCTTCAGGTTTGCCGACGACTCGGGAGCGATCAGCCGGACAAGATAGCCGTAGGCGCGCCTTAACCGTGAAGTCAGTTCCTGTCCGCGCGCCCTTTGGGCTTGAGGCTCGACGATTCTCACTTCCGCAAGAGCACCCTACGCAGGTTAGACTATCTGGATTATGCCCGGCCAAGATGTCACGCACTTCACTACCGTAGACCATACTGCCGACCCCGGCTTTTTCCTTCATTTCCTCGATGAAGGCAACAAATTACCAGGAGCAATTGCATGGAAACCCGTCATTCTGCGCGGTCTGCACCTCCAACCTGGAATGAAGGTCCTGGATGTCGGCTGCGGTATGGGCGCCGACGCATTTGAGCTAGCCACTCTGGTCGGGCCTAGCGGTGTTGTCACGGGCGTGGA
>JBPYDQ010000789.1:0-5687 GCA_051986135.1 Terriglobales bacterium
GCGGCGCGCCTCGATGTTCAAGAGTTGCCGGCCACCCGCCCGTAGAGCATCCCTCCCAGCAGAACACTTTGAACAAGAGGACCATCCACAGTATTGGGGCCTGTACAGCTTGCTCCAATTCGGGAAAACTTAGGAAGACGGGGTCGAATAAGTACGGTGTACACAGGTAGTTATTCACTCCTGATCCCTTCCTTATTAGAAACTCAACTTATTAGCAGAAATCGCTCTTGATCAGTAACTGATTGACGGCCGCCCCTAACTCCGGGGTGAGTCCAGGGACTTGAAGAATAAGGTGTGCGCCACAAAATGTCTGATGCGCAAGGCTGTTTATAGAAAGTCGTTCACCTGGCGAGTCTTCCAATTAGATTCGAAGGTGACTCGGGTGCAGGCGCAACCTGCTCCAACTCGGGAAAACCCCGAAATATAACGCTGGATAAATACCGGTTTGGAGAATCCAAGATGCTCAGCTTTCTCTATCTTCGGAACAACGTCGTCGGGACCTCGTCCCCGCCTGACGTATTTCTCTCACCCCGTGCTGGTCAGTTCTGTATTCCTGCCAGTATTGACAGTTCTCGTTTCTCATCGGTTCACATAGCGTAACTACATATGCTTGCCGCGCCGGGTTCTTTTGGGTTTATCGCTTCGTCGCAACAAGAGAGGTGACTATGGCTGAGAGGGCGAGAAAGGAAAAAGTACAGCCAATCGTCGCACAAAAGACAGGAATGGAAAAGCTCCTCGACACCGTAGAACGGGTCGGAAATAAGGTACCGCATCCAGCGGTCATCTTCGTCATCCTGATCGCCATTGTTGCGGTGCTCTCCCACATCCTCTATCTGCTGGGATTGAGCGTTACTTTTGAGTCCGTTAATCCGGCTACCGATCAGGTCGAACCGGTCACTACCGCGGCGAAAAGTCTCCTGACCGGGGACGGCATCCGCTTCATGTATGAAAACGTCATTAAGAACTTCATGGACTTCAACGCGGTGGGCGTCATCATCGTAGCCATGCTGGGTGTCGGGGTGGCTGAATCTTCCGGACTCGTAGGAGCTTTGATTCGAAAGCTGGTGCAGGTATCCCCTCGCCAGTGGATTACCTACATTCTGGTGTTCATCGGCATTGTCTCGAGCATCGCCGCGGATGCCGGCTATCTGGTTCTGATTCCGCTGGGCGCGGCCGCTTTTTTGAGCTTGCGCAGGCATCCTTTGGCGGGCCTCGCGGCTTCCTTCGGCGGCGTCGCTGCCGTCTTCACCGTGAACATCCTGATCAAACCGCTGGACGGCATTCTTACCGGGATCACCAACGATGCCATCCATCTTCTCGATCCGTCCAAGTCCATCGATCTGACGGCGAATTTCTGGTTCTCCGTGGTTTCGGTTTTCATGCTCACCTTTGTGGTTTCGATCGTTACCGAGAGGGTGGTCGAACCACGCTTGGGCAAATACACGGGAGAGACCCCGGAGGAGGCCAGCTCCGGTCTCACCCGGGAGGAATCGCGCGGCCTTAAGTACACCTTGTGGGCGCTGCTTGGCGTGCTCGTATTCTTCGCGCTCCTCTCACTTCCCCGGGGAGCCATCTTGCGGAACCCGGAGACTGGAGGCCTAATCGGAAGTTCGCCCTTCATGAATGGATTGATCGTCTTCATTACGATTTTGTTCTGGGTGATGGGAGCCGCCTACGGCCTCGGCGCAGGCACCATCAAGGGCATGAAAGACATAACCACGGCGATGGAGAAGGCTGTCGCGGGGCTGGGCGGGCTGATCTTTCTTTTATTTATCATCAGCCAGTTTCTCGCCATCTTTAATTACACCAACATGGCGACCCTGGCTGCAGTGAAGGTGGGTGATGCGCTGGAGCATGTCGGCCTCGGGCCGCTTCCCTTGCTGGTAGGTTTCGTGATCGTCACGCTCATTCTTGACTTGATCATTACGGGCGCCATCCCGAAATGGGCCATCTTTGCGCCGATCTTCGTGCCCCTGCTTATGCGGCTTCACGTCCAACCGGCAGCCGTGCTTGCGGCATACCGTGTAGGAGACAGCCCTGTAAATGCCATTACTCCCTTGAACGCATATTTCGCCTTGATCGTGACTTTCGCCACTAAGTACCAGAAGAATGCAGGGGTGGGAACACTGGTGGCGCTGATGCTGCCCTACGTGGTGGTTATCAGCATTGTCTGGATTATCTTGCTCGTCATCTGGCAAGTGCTGGGGATTCCCTGGGGATTCTAACGAGTTCCCAAGGCGGCACCTAAGCATCCATCAATCAGGCTGAAGAGCCTTCGAGCCGTGTGAATCCTGATCTCGAGCTACTAGCCTCTAGCCGCTAGCGGCGATACAAGGATGGAGAGTTTTGGGCGGGAATAGAGAAGGCTAGCGGCTAGGCAGCTTCAACGAGGAGGTCGACGTTTCATGGCTCAACCTAGTGATAAGGCTCGCAAGTATTCGCGCGAACATGCGGAGAGATTTCGACATGAGCTTACCGAGTTCCTACGCATTCCCAGTCTGAGTGGTGATCCGGCTCATGCCGAAGACGTAAGGCGCGCAGCGAAATGGCTGGCTTCGCATCTGCACGCACTCGGCGTAAAAAGCGCCAAGGTAATGCCTACCGCCGGCCATCCGCTGGTGTACGGTGAGTGGATGGGCGCTGGCAAAAATGCGCCAACCGTGTTGGTCTACGGCCATTACGATGTAGTGCCTGCCGCAGCGGAGGACGGCTGGGACTCGCCGCCGTTTGAGCCGGTCGAGAAAAACGGCAAAATCTACGCCCGCGGTGCGACCGACGACAAGGGTCAACTTTTCATCCACGTCAAAGCTCTGGAATCGTATCTGGAGTCCAACGGTGGCCCCCCGGTCAACGTGAAATTTCTGATTGAGGGAGAAGAAGAAGTTGCTTCCCCCAACCTGGCCTCGTTCATTAAGGAAAATCTTGACTCGCTTGGCGCCGACGTGTGTGTCATCAGTGACTCTTCCATGCGGAAGATCGAAGAACCGGCGATTACGCACAGCCTGCGCGGCATGACCTATATTCAGGTCGAGGTACAAGGGCCCAAGGAGGATCTGCATAGCGGGTTCTGGGGCGGCGCCACACACAACCCAGCTCTGGCGCTCGCCCAGATCCTGGGCAAACTCTACAATCCCGACAACACCATCGCGGTTCCCGGCTTCTATGACGACGTCGTACCACTAACCAAGGAAGAGCGAGACATGATCGCCAAGAACTCGCTCACCGAAGCTCAGTTCAAGGAGGCCACGGGAGTGCCGGCGGTTTGGGGCGATAAGAAATTCACAATTCGCGAGCGCGTTTCCGCCCGCCCCACACTTGATATCAACGGCCTGTGGAGCGGCTACTCCGGTCCCGGCCCCAAGACTATCATTCCCGCCAAGGCCGGAGCCAAGCTGAGCTCTCGTCTGGTGGGTAATCAGGATCCGGACAAGATATTCAAGCTGCTTAAGAAACACATCGAATCGCTCGCGCCGCCTACCGTCAAGGTCAACGTCAGCCTGGTGAACAAGGGCAAACCCGCCCTGGTCCCATTCGATCTGCCGGAGATGCAGGCCGCAGCGCGCGCCTATGAGAAAGGGTGGGGGCATAAGCCGATCTTTACGCGCGGCGGGGGCAGCATCCCCATCGTTGCGGATATCATCGACCTGATTAAGATTCCGGTGGTCATGATGGGTTACGGGCTGGATAGCGACGGCCTGCATTCTCCGAATGAACACTACAGCATCGAGATGTTCCACCGGGGCATCGAAACCGCGATCGTGTACCTTGAAGAATTAGCCCAAGAGGCAGCTCAGACCAAGCCGTCGCGAGCTGCGTAGCATGGGTGACCCGGAGCAGTTTTTGGCAGCAGTATCCCTTCCGTTTGCACTCGCGTTCGGCCACTGGGACGGACGACCATCTTTGATGCAGCTAAGATGCATTTTAGGATGTGTTGGCCTCTCCGTATTTTGTCGTTGCCGACAACCCGAATTTCTAGCCGTGAACATCTGTTTCCGCAAGCGAATCTCGAGATGATGTAATCAAGGTAAGATCTCATTCAGCGATACATAAGACCCAGGTCTTTTCGAGCTGTTGCCACTGGCCCAAGAACAAACGGAGAGCATCCCAGCACGAAACTGCTTGTAGGGACACCTTGCCAGAATCGATTGCATCTCTCCAACGTTCATACGGGCTGACCGGTTCTGAGTTTTACCCATGGGTTCGCCTTTACGGAAAGAAACTCCCGTGTCCTTACGCTGAGGCCCCAAAAATCTCGGCTAGGACAAAGAAATTCTTACTTGAGACTTTGATCACTCAGGTCGCGGGTTCCTTTTTCCCTTTCTCAAACTTTTGGTAATGCAACCGGGCTCATCGGTGCCCTAATCGCATGGTGGGTCGCGTCTGTCGAGATCTGTCTCTTCACATTACATGATCATGAAAGGAGTACTGGAGGCTTCCGCCATCAATAAGATCGTCACGATCGCGAATATCGTTCCGATTCTTTTCTTCATCGGCGTCCTGATCGGAGCGTTCAAAGCCGAGCCCTTCCGTGTGAACTTCTAGGGCCGCTAGGGAATGCCGGCAGCGAGCCTCTTTCATCAGGTCCGTTCCACGATGCTGGTTACGGTCTTCGTTTTCATTGGGATTGAGGGAGCGAGCGTGTGCTCCAGCTAGATCGGTATCGGCTCAGCCATCGCGCTGCCGGTGCCGCCGACCAGTGGGGAGGAAGCCCGGCACGCGATTGGGCGTCGCTATTATCGGGTCGCGAGACGGATTGGCCGGAGCTCGGAAGACATACGCGACCGTGTTGAGGACCTATTGGAGCAGACTAGCCATCTGCGCTCATGAAAAGTGCTGGGGCTGCTCAGGCGCCGCGACCGTGAGCGGGCTCGCGCGGCTTGATTTCATAAGAAGAAGCGAACCGCCGACGAGTTGGGGCGAGCGAGTTCTATGTTACGTAGGCTGTGAAGGGGCGATTTGCCTGCGTGGGTGGCGCACCGGGGTATAGATAGGTAATTCGCGTTTGCGAAAGATCGGCCAAGCCGCCTCCATCGAGGGATCCACGGAGAGCTAACGCTAGGTGAAGTTGCAGCGCACAAACCTAGCGGTTCTGGGTACCGTGATCGGCATTGCGATCTTCCTGGTTCTGATGCCTGCCCTGCTGCAAGATCAAAGTTACCACGCGTTTGCTGACCGGCGTGCCCTGTCGGCATTTCCAATTTCCGGATGTTGTCTCGAACCTGCTGCATATCATCGCGGAATCGGCGCAATCGTTACCTAAAAGGAAAGCAGCCTGGCCACTCAGAAAATTGAGGGCTAGCTCGGGCCAACTCCGCTCGGTTGAGATCGGAACAGTATAAGGTAGAAAACTGTTACGAGTGACTAGTCTGTCTCCTCGCTAGAAAACGGGCAATAGCGACTGCCAGGCCGAGCTCTCACGCGTTGCTTACTGCTGCTGCACGGGCAGAGAGACTGGGTGCGCGAGGCTGAATTCAACCAGCGACCCCGCCGGAACCTTGACTTTTTCTCCCCGAGTTGTGCCGCCGGACACTCCACCGGCGATTGCGCCAGCCCTGGCACCCAAGCCTGCTAGCGATCCGCCACCAACGACAGCTCCAGCCGCAGCGCCCGTTCCAGCACCTCTCGCGGCTTGACCGGCCGTGCTCCGGCTGTTCTCTCCCTGCATTTGGCTTGACGTGGTCATCAGC
>JBPYDQ010000790.1:0-4243 GCA_051986135.1 Terriglobales bacterium
TCAGTACCTCAACATGGACGCAGCGATTGAGCACTGTACCAAGGGCGTAGGGATCTGGGACTGGGCTAGCAACGACCAGGGCGTTGAACCCGACGTGGTGATCGCCTCCGCCGGCGACATTCCGACCTTGGAAGCGCTGGCCGCGACGGCGCTCTTGCGCGAGGAGTTCCCAGATGTAAAGATTCGCTTCATCAACGTCGTGGATCTTTTCAAATTGCAACCCAGCAAGAACCATCCGCACGGGCTAACGGACCGGGACTTCGATTCTCTGTTCACGGCCAACAAGCCGATCATCTTCAACTTCCATGGCTATCCCTACCTCATTCACCGCCTGGCCTACTCCCGCACCAACCGGGACTTGCACGTGCGTGGCTACAAGGAACACGGGAACATCAACACCCCGATGGAACTGGCCATTAACAATGAAATTGATCGTTTCACCCTGGCGATCGACGCCATTGATCGCATCCCGAGGTTGCAAACAATCGGAGGTCACGCCAGGGAGAAGTTCCGCAACAAACAGATCGAATGTCGCGACTACGCATACAAAAACGGCATCGACATACCCGAAATTAGTGGATGGAGGTGGCCGCATCAGTCGAAATAACGCCGACTTCTGAACAATCGTTCGCGATTCTAATTCTCTGGATTGGAGGTGTGATGTGGATCAATATCAACGGGAGCGTTATCCATGAGACATATTCGAGCCGTGCTCTGGGATATGGACGGAACCCTAATCGACTCAGAGGAGTTTCACTGGATCTCCTGGCGAGACGCGATGGCTAATGAAGGGATTGCCATCACCCACGAGCAGTTCCTCTCTTCCTTTGGGCAGCGCAACGATTCCATTCTTCCCCGATGGTTAGGGATCAAGGCGACTCCCGAGCGCGTCGAGAGAATTGCGAATGCGAAAGAGGAGCTATACCGTCAACTTATTCGCCAGCAGGGCATCTCGCCGCTGCCCGGGGTGGCGCATTGGGTACGTCAGCTTCACGAAGATGGATGGCTTCAGGCTGTCGCTTCGGCCGCGCCGAGAGCGAACATCGAGGCTGTTCTGGAAGCTTTGTCAGCGACCAATATTTTCCAAGGCATCGTCTGCGCCGAAGATGTACACCGAGGCAAACCGGACCCTGAAGTGTATCTGACCGCTGCGGCTCGTGTGGGAGCGCCCCCCGACCGGTGCATCGTCGTCGAAGATGCCGTTGCCGGCGTGGAAGGAGCACGTCGGGCCGGCATGAGAAGTATCGGAGTGAGCCACGGTGGCAAGCATCTACCGGCTGATATAGCAGTGCGTTCCCTTGATCTCCTGAAGCCAGACGCGTTTGACAAGCTACTGGAGTGCTGCACCTCTCCGTTTCACTAGCCGCGAAGCCCTCATACTGCTCCGCAAGTCGACTGGTTACCAAATGAAACGGGATGATGGGCAATGCGGGCGCACAGATGGCCCATGGCAGAGGACACACCCGCTTTTTACCGAAGATGATGACCCGGCGACAAAGACGTCGGCCTCGATAACCTGTTCGCCCAGACGCGCCAAGTCAGCCGCCAAAATACAGGATGCGAGTTTAACCACCGTTTTGCATCCTGCGAACTCTCTCTAGCTGAGTGCAGTAACACGAGCAAGCTTCCAGGATTCAGTTGCAATGGCCCAGTCTTCCTCCGCACGAATCACCAGGACGCGTACCCGAGAATCTGCAGCAGAGATATCTGCATCGAGTGATGGCCGAAGATTGAGTTCGCTATCGAGTCCGACGCCCAGAAATCCCAATGTGTTGCAGGCGGCGGCGCGCACTTCGCTGGAGTTTTCACCTATTCCAGCAGTAAACACAAGCGAATCAACCCCGCCCAGCACGGTAACCATTCCACCGATGGCTATTCGTAAGCGATGGACAAAGATGTCGAACGCTAGTTTTGCTCTCTCATGTCCTCGCGGAACGGCAGCGAGAATCTCCCGCATATCAGCGGAGAGGCCAGAGATACCAAAGAGACCCGATTCCTGATTCAGCATGCGGTCCATCTGCTCGCTGTCAAGTTGCCCCTTTCGCATCAGATAGATCAGAATTCCGGGATCAACCGAGCCTGAGCGGGTTCCCATCATCAATCCATCCAAGGGAGTGAATCCCATGGTGGTATCAATGCTGCGGCCGCCGTGAATCGCCGCGACAGAACACCCATTGCCCAGGTGGCAATTGATGACTTTAAGCGACTTCGGGTCTTTGTTTAGTAACTGTGCCGCGCGTGCGGCACAGTACTGATGATTAATGCCGTGAAATCCATACCGCCGAATGCCGTTCTCGAACCACTCGAAGGGGCCGGGATAAGTCGCTGCCTCCAATGGCATTTGACGATGAAAGCCGGTATCGAAAACCGCGATCTGAAGAATAGGCCCAAGAAGCCTTTCGACAAGCTCCATGCCTTCTACCTCAGCATCAATGTGTAGAGGCGCGAGCGCTGACACTCCCTTAATCGCTGAGCGCACATCACGCGTAATTATCACTGGCTCTTCGAAATGCGGTCCACCGTGCACGACGCGATGTCCGACAGCATCAATCTCTGAAAGAGAAGTCATTGCACCCACTCTCTCATCAATCAACGTGCTCAATAAATGTTCGACGATCTGCTCCCGCGAGGAGGCTCGAATCTTATCCTCTTGGACAACTCCGAGTGAGTTTTTCACCGCAACTGTCGCGGTATGGTCGCCAAATTCGACTTTGCCCTCCCATAAACACGTCGGCGGATGTTCTGGCAGAGTCTCGCCAATTTCATAAAGGCACGCCTTTTGACTGCTGGAGCCTGAGTTGAGTATGAGAATCTTCATCGGGTGCCAATCAAATGTTTTCTTCGCTTCTCTTCTTAATCAAGAAGCAATCGGAAGACCAACCTAGAACCACAACAGGGGTCTCGCAGCGATGCGAAAAAAGTTCGCGGCGACTACTCCGCAGATAAGAAGGCCACCTTGGCTACGCTCTTCGGGGCAGTTTGTTTGGCCACTGGTTTCTTCACTTGGGTTGAGCTCGCTGCCATTCTGATCTCCTTTTTAATTCTCTATTGCCATTCTTTTCACGCGAACCAGACAGTGGCGAGAGCAGCTTTTGCGCCTTTGCGGTTTTCGACTTTACTCCGGCTTTGCAGCCCGAGAGTGGCAGTTCCAAGAAGAGCCGCACGCGTGATAATGATGTGAATCGGAATGTCAATCCGAGCGAAGCGAGGACTCTCGATTTCGTGCCACCATGCCGCTAACTATCGCCTCAACTCCACAATCTCATTCCCCCGCGCAAGCAAGACCACACTCGCCATTCCAATAAACAATCCATGCTCCACCACGCCCGGCATCTCGCTCAATTCCCGCGCCAGCTTGTCCGGATCACGAATCTCCCCAAACCGGCAATCGAGGATGTGATTGTTCTCGTCGGTCAGATATGGCTTTCCATCCCCACCGGTCCGGAGCCGGACCTCCGCACCCATCGCCTCGATTCGCTTCGCAACCAGCGCCTGCGCGAACTTGATTACCTCGACGGGCAGCGGAAACTTCCCGAGCCGCTGTACCTGCTTCGTCGCGTCCGCGACCACAACCATCTGCCTCGTGGCAGACGCCACTATTTTCTCTCGCAGCAACGCTCCGCCACCGCCCTTAATAAGCCGCAGTTGCGGATCGAGTTCGTCGGCGCCATCCACCGTAACCGCGATCTCCTGACACTTGTCCAAAGTAGTCAGAGGGATCCCCAAACTTATTGCCATATCCCGCGACCGGTCTGATGTCGGAATCCCGCAGATCCGCAGCCCGTTCCTGACCTTCTCGCCGAGCAGCTCAATAAAGTACGCCGCCGTCGATCCCGTGCCCAACCCCACAACGTGCCCGTCCTTCACAAGCTCCAGACTAGCCCGAGCTGCCGCCTCTTTCTCTAATTCGTTCGCCATTATCAGTCTTGTCATTCCGAGCGAAGCGAGGAATCTGCTGTTCGCTCTTGCCCTACACTCTTTTCGATGAAGATCAAATATCCCGCTAGCACCAACCCGAACAGCACCGTCAACACCTTCACCAGATCGAGTACAGATCGCGCCGGGAGTAGATCGCCAATTCTGTTTTTGTGCCTGCAATCAACATTGTCAACTCCCAGTTACCCCGTGGCGTACCGTTTGCTGTTTGGTTTCGATCCGCTCAAGGCGTAGTACAAGATGTAGAGGTAGCAGATCACAGGAATGAAGAAAGCATGATGAATCCCGACGTGGTCAGCGATCACAC
>JBPYDQ010000791.1:0-13654 GCA_051986135.1 Terriglobales bacterium
CTTGGAAGTTATTACCTCTCTTGATAAGCTTGATATGCAGCTCGGGTTCTCTCCCTGGTGTGTCTCGGTTGTGCTAAGTTCTGAGCCTCATGCAAGCGCCAGATAAACTGCGGCCGGAATTACGCGAACTCCTCAGCAAACCCGTACGTGAGCTCGGGCTCAAGGTTGAGGGTTCGCCGGTTGAGCCTTGTGTCGAACAGCTCTATCGGGAACTTGAGAAGAAAAAGCTGATGAAGTTTCGACCTCCCGTTTACCTGACCGATGAGTGGGGTTGTCCTTCGGGTGAGCCAGTCATCGGACTGCCTTTTTATTTGGCTAACTCGGATCTTGCGCAGTTGGAGAGGGAGGTGAATGATTTGGAAGACGCGCGTGAGGTCATGATGTACTTGCGTCATGAAGCAGGACACGCGTTCAACTACGCTTACCGGCTTTACAACCGACCGGAGTGGAAGCAGATTTTTGGGTGGTTTCGGCGGCCGTATCGTGACAACTACCGGCCGGTGCCATTCTCGCGCAATTACGTGCGGCATATGGCGGGTTGGTATGCGCAGAAACATCCCGATGAAGATTTCGCGGAAACCTTTGCCGTCTGGTTAACACCCCGATCGGGTTGGCGCAAACGATATCGTGGATGGGGTGCCATGGCAAAGCTGCAGTATATGGAGCGGATAGCCAGAGAGCTGAGCAACGTAGATCCTGTCCGCAAAAAGGGGCACACTGATATCACGGTCGATGAGATGGAAATCACGGTTGGGGAGCTTTACCGTCCAGCGGAGGAGGAAGTCCCCATCATTGATATGGCAACGGACACCGACCTGAAAGACATCTTCCATGGAGTGAAGAGGGGCAAGCGGGCACGCCCTGCGCAGCAATTTCTCCACGAGCATCGCAAGGCAGTCGTGGACAAGATCGCTTACTGGACGGGAGTGCAGCGTCCCCTGGTCAAAAGATTGGTGGAAGCGATTGAGACTCGAATGGGAGAACTCGGGTTGATGGCAGATGCCCGGCGGGAAGCGGAACACCTGGCGGAAATCACGGTGTACGCCTCCGCGTTGGCCATGAATTATTTGACGAACGGGAAATTTGTGCAACCGTAATGCAATTTGGTTTGGTTTTTGCAACCGGAAACCTGAGATTACGACTATGCCAGTTGAGAAATTAAAAATCGCGGTGTTGTATGACGTTTGGGAGGAGGAAAATACTTCCGAACCAGTCACCGCCGAGCGGTCTGAGCCGCGCCAGAAGCCCAGTGGCCGTAAAAAGAAGGAGAAAAAGTACAAGGAAGATCGGGAAGAGATATTCGAATCGCTGACCAAGTTGGGGCACGAGCCTTTTTATCATGTACTGGATGGGCGCTCGCAATCGCTGCATGCATTAGCCAGGTGCGGGGCCGACCTAGTTTTCAACCTGACCGAGTCCTATGGCGGCGACGATACCATGGATATGAATATCGCCGCTTATCTTGAACTCCTGGGGTTGCCTTACACGGGTGGGGGTCCCCATGCACTGTTGCTGGCGCAGGATAAAGCCCTCGCCAAAAAGATGTTTGCCTTCCACGGCATCCGCACTCCCTATTTCGCGACCGCGTACCGGGGAAATATCGATCACGCTCACGATATCGAGTTCCCGCTCATCGTGAAGCCGTTAAAAGAGGATGGATCGATTGGCATTGATCGGGAATCAGTCGTGAAAAGCATAAAAGAACTCATGGAACGCGTGCAATACATTCAGAACGAGTTCGATTCGCCGGCGTTGATTGAGGAATATATCGAGGGCCGCGAACTCTATGCGGCCATCCTGGGCAGCTATGAAAGCACACAGGTGCTTCCCCTGGTGGAACTGGACCTTTCGAAATTACCCGACGGCACCCCGAAGATCGCCAGCTACGATGTGAAGTTCGAAAAGGGTACTGAAGCCTACCGCTTGACTAAGTCGCACTTGGCCGAAGATCTTGACGAAAAGACCAGCACGCGGCTGAGAGAAACGGCGATGGCGGCTTATCGGGCAGTGAAGCTGCGTGATTATGGCAGAATCGACATGCGGCTTACGCCCAAGGGAGAGGTCTTCGTGATTGAAGCCAATCCCAATCCGTGGTTGTCGAGCAAACAAGAATTCGCGCTGGCTGCTAAGGCGAGCGGCCGCTCCTATACCCAGCTCATTAGCGAGATCGTGGATATGGCCAAGGCGCGCATTCCCAAACAACCGAAAACCGTCGGAACCTAAACACCGACAACGGCATAGCAGAGATTACGCATCTGAGCTTGGGGGCGGTGCATCCGTGTCCCCGAACTATGGACGAATTTCGTCAAGGGCGGGTGTTTGGGATCGGCAGGGAGGAGCCGAACGGCTCTCTACCGACCGAGAAAATTCCGGTGTGGGACAAGCAGACGGCTCGTGCCTTGGCTACCATTCTCATTTTCGCGGCGATCGGCGCTTTCTGCTACGCAGCCTGGAAAGTTCTTGCAGCTTTTCTATTTGCCATATTCCTGGCTTACCTGCTGCACCCTTTGGTCTCGTTGGTGGAGGGGAAATCGAAATTGTCGGCTGGATCGCGGTCGCGGGCGATCGCGCAGATATATGTGGGCTTGGGAATCGTTTTCGCCGTTCTCGTGATCGTGGCCGGACCTAAGTTGCAGAGCGAGGGCAAGAAGCTCGCCAACGCGGCACCAGTGTGGATGGAGCAGCTCACAACCGGGAAAATTGCGTGGCAAATTGGAAGCAAGCATGGCTGGAGCATGCATACCCGGGAGCAGGTGGAACGCTGGCTGCAGGATCACCGCCAAGACATGGTGGCCTGGGCAGAACGCCTGGGCAGCTACACGGCGGCGCTGGTAGTGAATGCCGTGTGGTTGGTGATCGTGCCCATTCTTGCGGCATTTTTCTTGCGCGATGGCCGCGCCTTCGCCGACAGCCTGATCGAAGTAGTTGACCGGCGAAGGCAACGGCAGTTCCTGAGCGCGTTGTTAAATGATTTGGATACAATGCTGGCGCACTACATTCGCTCGCAACTGATACTTGCGGCGCTCACCATGGTGGTGTTCACGGTGGTGCTCGCAGTGATACATCTCCCTTACGCCGTGGTTTTGGGGGTCACTGGGGGTGTGCTGGAGTTTATCCCGGTCGTGGGACCGCTGATAGCGGCGGCCGCGATCTTTTCCGTAGCCATTTTCACCGGCTACTCACACCTATGGATTGTGGCGATCTTTCTCGCCGTCTGGCGTTTAATTCAGGATTACATCACCGCCCCGCGCCTAATGGGGAAAAGTGTGGAGCTGCCTCCGCTGGCAGCTTTATTCGCGGTCCTTGCTGGCGCCGAGATAGCGGGCGTGATCGGGGTCTATCTTTCGATTCCGGTTGCCGCTACCTTACGTATTTTTTGGCGGCGTTGGCGCGTGTACAGTGAAATGGCGGCGCCGGTGGACACGGGAGCACCGGCTCGACGGTTCACAGGCTGAGGGCTGGGGATTCGATCATCGGGGAAGGTCGCATCCCCCTGCCAGTTCTTCTACCCTCCTTTTTCTTCCGGTTCCAACTAATGTTGTTCGTACTCTTGAGCCCGACGGCCGATGTCACCAGCGGGATCCCGATTGCGACAGAATCTGCGTGGCGGCTCCTTTCACGGCGAGCGCCCCGCGGCCGGAGCTGAAGGCGATACGGGGTACGGCAGGTGCTCGGGTCGGCATCCGTCTGAGAGGCCGGCCTTACTCGCGAGTGAAGTCACTTATACGGTTATCGAACCGGCTGCTTCGCGAAAACCGCGAGAGCCGGATTTGGACAAGCCATCCCTGGCGGGGCCGAGGCAGCCGGGGTTTAGGGATTCCCTACACGTAACCCAGGCGTTGCTCTTTGGTGGCGATGGATGGGGGACGGCTAAAGGCTCGTCCAGCGTGTTGTAGTGTCTCGCTTCTGTCTCGTGCCATAATTTTGTGATCATGCCTGTCGGCTCCGATCTTTACCGCAAGCTGCCGTCTGTCGACGATCTGCTGCGCACCCCCGCGCTTTTGCGACTCGCGGAACGGGAAGGAAAGACTGCGGTCGCGGACGCGGTGCGCGTTGTGCTGGCTGGGGTGCGCAACCAGATCACCGCGGGAAATGCTAATGAGGTGGCGGTGGAAATGGCTCTTGCGGGCCTTTCCGACGCCGTGGAACAGCAACTACTAACGGCTTCGAGCTACTCCCTCCGCCAGGTCGTCAACGCCACCGGAGTAATTCTGCACACCAATCTTGGACGGGCACCGATCGCGAACGCGGCCCTGGAACACATTCGCCAAGCAGCGGGGGGCTATTGCAACCTGGAGTTCGATGTTGCGGCTGGCGAACGGGGCCAGCGGGACATGCACCTGGACCGGCTTTTTCGCAAGCTTTTTGACGACGGCTTAGCGGCCCTGGGCGCGCACCCGAAGCCACAACTCTCCACAATGGTGGTCAACAATAATGCCGCCGCAGTACTCGTAGCACTGAATGCTCTGGCGGAAGGCGGCGAAGTGATCGTCTCGCGGGGAGAGCTGGTGGAAATCGGCGGTTCATTTCGCGTACCGGAGGTGATGGCGAAGTCGGGCGCCCTGCTGCGCGAAGTAGGTAGCACCAACTGTACTCGGGTGTCGGACTATGAGCGCGCGATTAGTGAGAAGACCAGACTGCTGTTGAAGGTTCATCGCTCGAATTTTCAGATCACCGGGTTTACCGAGCAGCCGTCCCGCTCACAATTGACCCACTTAGCCCACAGCCGCGGTCTTCCTGTGATGGAGGATCTGGGTAGCGGTGCGCTCTTCGACCTCCGTGGGGTTGGTATTCATGGGGAACCTGGCGTCCTCGAGAGTCTGAACGCTGAAGTCGATGTTGTTACCTTCAGTGGGGACAAGCTTTTAGGTGGCCCACAGGCCGGCCTGCTGAGCGGGCGTCACGACTTAATCGCGCGTATCCGCTCAAATCCTTTGTTCCGCGCGCTTCGCGTCGATAAGCTCACCTACGCGGCGCTGGAGGCCACACTCCTGGCGTATATAAAGCGGAATTACGACGCAATTCCCGCTGTGCGCATGATGCGATGGTCGGCCGAGGAAATCGGTGAACGGGCCGAACGTCTGATGACGATGGTCTCTGATTCACGACTGCACCTGGGGATCGTTAGCGGGGAGTCAGTCGTCGGCGGTGGCGCGGCCCCTTCGGCGGTTCTGCCTACGCGCCTGATCAGTGTAACTTTCGATGGGCACAATGCCGATCGGTTGGCTGCGAGCCTGCGCGCCGGTGACCCGCCGGTGGTCGCTCGCGTTGCCGAAGGGCGAGTCCTGCTCGACCTGCGAACGGTTTTCCCGGAGCAAGAGCCGCTGATTGTGTCAGCACTGATCAGAGTTGCCCATTCGCCTTCCGAAGAATGAGCAACTCTGCCAATCGTTATTCGATCGTTCCGTGAAGAAATTGCTTCGCTTCTACACCATCGGGCATTCCACGCGCACTCTGGCGGAACTGATCGAAACTCTACAGGCGCATGCCATCGAAACCCTGGTGGATATTCGCGCGTTTCCCTTGTCCCGGCGCCTGCCCCATTTCAATCGTGAGAACCTGGAAAGGGAATTGCCGCTGGTGGGAATTCGGTACGTTTGGCTGAAATCTCTGGGAGGCTATCGCAAGCAGACGCGTCAAGATTCTCCCAATAGCGGTTTGCGCAACGCCAGTTTCCGCAATTATGCCGACTACATGCTCACGGATCGATTCAAGAGCGCGATTGCCGAATTGCTGAAGCTGGGCGAGCACTCACGTACCGCTTACATGTGCGCGGAACGAGTTTATTTTCGCTGTCATCGCATGCTGGTATCCGACTATCTGGTCGCCCACGGGCACCAAGTGCTGCACATCGATGGTATGGGGGCTGCGCGGGCCCATAAACTCACGCCGGAGGCTCGACTGGTTCGTGATGCCCTGATCTATGGTGGTGACCAGCTGTTCTGAGCCGTCCGGCGTTTTTCGCATCGCCTGTGTTACCTTTCCATCATGATTGTGGGTACGGGCATCGACGTTGTCGAAGTCCCGCGCATGGCTGCCGCCATTGAGCGTTTCGGCGACCGCTTTCTGCAGCGGGTTTTTACGCCAGATGAGATTCGTTACTGCCAATCCAAAGCCAATCGCATCGAGCGATTTGCTGCCCGTTTCGCAGCCAAGGAGGCCGGCATGAAGGCCTTGGGCACAGGCTGGAACCATGGAGTGCGCTGGCGTGACGTCGAGGTACAGCGCCAACCCGGTGGCCGTCCGGCGCTTGTGTTTCACGGGGTCGCCGCCGAGTTTGCGCGAAAGCTTGGCATGAACCGCGCGGCGCTCTCCCTCACGCATACCGCTGCTGAGGCCATCGCTCACGTCATCCTCGAGAGCTGATACCGACCTTTGCTGAATAGCTGTGCCGCTGTTAGCTTAGGAGCCGGGTTAGATTCCTTCTATGAGTCAAACCATTGCCGTCGAGCAACCCACGAAACGTGCAGGGCCGCGTGAACGTACACTACTGGCCGGCATAAGTCTGAGCAGTTTCGCGGCCTTGCTTTTGGAACTGGCGCTGACCCGGCTGTTTTCCGTCGTGCTTTTTTATCACTATGCCTTCCTGGCGATTTCCGTGGCACTGCTGGGCCTGGGTGCCGGAGGTGTATTTGCTCATCTCGAGCGGGTGCGCCTGCGGCGCTGGTCTATCGAACGGCTGGCAGCGGTTATTTCCCTCTTGTGGTGCTGCGCGACCCTGGTCGCCTTAGAAGTGATCTTGCGCGTCCCGGTTCGATTGCAGTTGGACGGGAGTAATTTCCGGCGGTTGACGTTCTTATACATATGCGCGGCAATTCCCTTTTTTCTCACCGGCTTTTTATTTTCTGCCGTTTTTGCCCGTCATCCCAGGCAGGTATCCCGGCTCTACGGCGCGGATCTTTGCGGCGGTGCGCTGGCTTGCCTGGCCACGGTTCCTTTGCTAAATCATCTGGGCGGACCCAATACGATTCTGCTGTCGGGCGTCGTGATGTCGCTGGCCACCTCCGTATGGGCTGTCAATAAACGGTTGCGCGCCCTAGGAGGCATGCTGGCGGTCTGGTTCGCTGTCCTGATTACTAGCAACAGCCTTCATCCCTTCCTCGACATCACTTATGCGAAGGGCCTGTACCGAGACCCCGCCTGGGTGGAATACACAGGTTGGAACGCGATCTCTCGGATTGAAGTAGACCGCCACTACGACGGTTCCAAGTGGATTGTGATCGATGCCGACGCGTCCACCGCCATCATGAACACCGATGCCCAACACTGGAGCGAAACTGCCTGGGCAGCGACCTTGATGAATTCGGCGCCTGCGCTGAGCAACGTGCTGCGCCCTCATGGCGAGTTTGCCATCATCGGTCCGGGCGGAGGCGTGGATGTGTTGCGGGCGGTAGCCGCCGGCAGTCCCAGGGTGACGGGTATCGAGATTAATCCTATTATTGTGAAAAACGTCATGCAGGGACGCTATGCCGAATATTCCAAGCACCTGTATGAGTTGCCGCAAGTGGACATTCACGTCAGCGATGGCCGTTCTTTCCTGCGTAACTCCGACTCTCGCTACGATGTAATTCAGATGACTTTGGTGGATACCTGGGCTTCCACAGCCGCCGGAGCGTTTGCCCTCAGTGAGAATAATCTGTACACCGTAGACGCTTTCAGGGAGTATTTTCAGCACCTTAAGCCGGATGGAATGATTGCCATTACGCGGTGGGAGTTCAAGGAGCCACGCGAGGCGCTGCGCGTGGTGGCGGTCGCGATCGAAGCACTGCATCAGCTGGGAGTTTCCAATCCCGCCCGGCATTTCATCCTGATCTCAGATGGCTCGCTCAATGAAGATGGCAGGCCCGTGCTGGTGCTGGGTAAGCGATCCGAATTCACTCGAGACGAAGAGGCGGTTGCGCGCAAGCATGTCGAAACTCATTCCAATCTGGTGGCGCAGTACCTGCCTGGCCTACCCGGGACGAATGCGTTCTCGCGGCTGATTGCGGGTAACGACCCGGTCGGGTTCGCGCGCCATTACAAGTTCAACGTTGCTCCGGTTACCGATGACGCGCCTTTCTTCTTCTTTACCTTGAAACTGGGCCAGGTGCTGCATCGGGACGTACACGAAGGTATCGACTGGAAGGTCAACTTGGGAGTGGTTGTACTGGGCATGGTGCTCGTCTTGTCTGTCCTGGCGATATTGGCGTTTCTGATCGTGCCTATGCTTTTAGGGACACGCGGACAACATCCACCTGTCCTGCCGCTCACTTACTTCATCGCCATCGGCCTGGGCTACATATTAGTGGAGATCGCTTTCATCCAGCGATTTGTTCTTTTTCTAGGGCATCCTACGTACGCCCTCACCGTGGTTGTTTTTCTTATGCTTCTTTCGAGCGGAATCGGCAGCCTATTGTCACGGCGGTGGATAACGACCACGGCTCTGGCAAGAACACTGCTACTGGCCATTGCCGCAACCATCCTAACCTACAGGTTTCTGCTCGCTCTCCTGCTTCCGTCGTTTGTGGGGTTGCCTTTCGCGGCCAGACTGGTGATCAGCGCCATTCTCTTGGTGCCATTGGGATTTGCTATGGGGGTGCCGTTTCCCACCGGCCTGAGCGCTCTCGCCCAGGCACCACCGGCGGGACTTCCCGACCAGGACCTGAGCAGTGAGAATTCCATTGAGTGGGCGTGGGCGATGAACGCTGCGGCCAGTGTCCTCGGGTCGGTGTTGGCCATCGCGATTGGCATCCGCTTCGGACTGAAGAGCACTTTGTTATGCGGGGCGGTAGCCTATGCCGTGGCAGCGATGCTCTTTGCGGTTTTTGAACCGTGGCCGAACCCGCGCACGATCTAGCCTTTGATATCATGCGAACATGTCCGCTGCTCCCGCGCTACCGCGGGAGTCGAGTGCGCTGACCTCGGCGGGAGGAACATTGCCTAGCCAGAAGCAGTTGAGATGGTCGCAGCTCAAGGTCGGCATTACCGTGCTGATCGCTCTCACCGCCTTGGCGGCGATGATTTTCATGATCGGCGGGGGAACCGGCGGCGGCCTGTTCACCTCCAAGATTTTTCTGACATCCTATTTCGATAATGCCAGCGGGTTGCGGGTCGGAGCTCCGGTACGTTTGCAGGGCGTCGATATCGGCAACGTCGTTGCCATTCGGGTTGCTCCCAACAAGCCACTCACCCCCGTCGAAGTGGTGATGAAGGTGCATACGCGCTACTTGCGGAGCCTTCGCACCGACGCTGTAACCTCGCTGGAAACTGCGGGTGTACTGGGCGAAACCTTCGTCGAGATCGATAGCGCCCAAGCCCGTGGTCCCCAAGTCCAGAGCGGGACTGTGCTGGCCACACGCGAGCACCCTGATTTTCAGGATGTGGTACGCGCCAGCCAAAGTACCTTGCAGAATATGGACGCGCTGCTCAAGCGTCTTGACCGTATCGTGGCCTTTGTGGAGAGCGGACAAGGATCTATCGGAAAGCTGATTTACGATCCAACTCTGTATGGCCGCCTGAACTCCACCCTAAACGAATTTCAAACCGTCGTGTCCGAAGTTAGCCAGGGCAGGGGTAGTATTGGAAAGCTAATAGTCAGCGATGAGCTCTACAACAAGGCCAACGGCAGCGTTGACCAGTTGAACAAAATTCTGGATGAGGTGCAGCAGGGGAAGGGCTCGGCAGGCAAATTCCTGAAAGATCCGACGCTTTACGATAACGCGAATCAGACTGTCGCGAATGTCCGTAAGATCACGGAAGACGTTAACAACGGAAAAGGTGCTCTCGGCAAGCTGACCAGCGACCAGATGTTTGCCGCCAAATTGCAAAACACCATGGACCGGTTGTCGGCTATAACCGAGGACCTTCAAGCTGGTCGAGGCAGCGCCGGCATGCTGCTGAAGAACCCCTCGTTGTACGAGAACACGGACCAGATGTTGATTGAGACCAGAACGCTGGTGAAGGCCATTCGGGAGAATCCGAAGCGGTACCTAACTTTCAAGGTGAAGGTCTTTTAATTGAGTCGTTGATGGTTAGTTACTCATTGTCATTGGGTAGGGACCAGGTAGCCAACCACTAAAGGCGTGCTGTTGCCTCCGCCTGCTCGTGGGCGTGGTAGCTGGACCGCACCAGGGGTCCCGACTCCACGTGGCGGAATCCGAAGCGTAACGCTTCTTGCTTCAGCAGCCTGAATTCCTCGGGGGGGTAGAAGCGCGCCACCGGCAGATGATCAGGGGAGGGACGCAGATATTGTCCGACCGTGAGAATATCGACCTTGCGCTTACCCAGATCACGAAAGACTTCGATCAACTCGCCCATCTCTTCCCCGAGGCCGACCATCACGCCCGTCTTCGTAACCATTCCGGGCGAGAGCCGCTTTGCCTTCTCCAGCAGATCTAAGGTACGCCGGTACCGAGCACCCGAGCGAACTGCCCGATAGAGCCTGGGCACGGTCTCTGTATTGTGATTGAGTACGTCGGGCCCGGCGTCGAGTACGATGCGGAGCGGTTCCTCGAACCCCTGGAAATCGGGGATGAGAACCTCGACCCGGCACTCGGGCGCAAGCTCACGCACTTGCCCGATAGTTTCGGCAAAAATCCTGGCCCCACCCACCTGGTCATCATCGCGATTCACGCTGGTGATCACAGCATGCTTTACCCGCAAGGCGGCTATTGCCTCGGCCACGCGCCGCGGTTCTCCGTAATCGAGCGGCTGAGGTTTGCCCTTTCGAACAGCACAGAATCCGCAGCGGCGCGTACAGATATCCCCCAACAGCATGAATGTTAGGGTGCCATGGTTCCAGCATTCGCCGATGTTGGGGCACTGGGCCGACTCGCACACCGTGTGTAAACCGAGTCCGCGGGCCAGCTTCTTGAGATGATGAAAATTCTCGCCCATGGGAGCGCGCGCCTTGAGCCAAGCGGGCTTGGGCTGCGGTATCTTGGGACCGAGTTCGATCTGGATCAGTTGGGACGCCCCGGCCATCGATGCTTAGATTCTACAGGGTGGCCGGTCGATTCGCGAGCGCGATGGCGCCAGCCAGTGCGTTTATGTGGGTTGCGGGATTATGCTATCCGGCTGCTTGTATCCGGACGAGCCCTGCCGCTTCACCCATATTGTTAGAACGCCCGAGTTCCCGCGAGCCATAATCCTCGAGTCATAACCCTGGGTTTCAACAAATCGCCCGCGGCCACGCCGAGCCGGGCGCTCGGATGCCGCGAAGCGGACGCGAATGACTCACCTAGCTTTCTCAGGAGTGTCCTGAACAACAGCTTGTACGATCGCGTCAATAGTGTCTTGCGCACGATGTCCGGGCGTATCGAAGTTGTTGGCGAAGATGGAGAAGACGACCCGGTCGCCGGACACGGTGGTCGCGTACCCAGACAACGACTTCACGTGATCGAGTGATCCGGTCTTTCCTAGCACTAATCCTTGGGCGGGGGTGTTGCGCATGCGATCAGCCAACGAGCCATCCATGCCGGCCACGGGCAGGGTCTCCGCATACAACGTGCCCCATGGTTGCTTGGCTGCGTACTGCAACAATGTCACCACGGCACGCGGCGTTACCAGATTCTGGCGAGACAGCCCCGATCCATCATAGAAAGCGTATTGCTCGTTGGGAATCCCAACCTGAGTCAAAAAACCTCGCAAAACTTCTAACCCGCTCTCAATGGTTCCGGTGGTGCCTTTTTCGCGGCCCAACAAGCGGAGCAAGAGTTCGGCATGCAGATTCTGACTGACTTTATTGATAATCCGCACGTCATCGCTGAGCGGCCGCGAGTCGTAACTGGCAACAATGGCAGGTTCTTTAGGCGTTAGCGAACCCGCGTGCGTATCCCCGCCGCCGTGAGAGGCCAGAGCCGTGACGCTGAAGGTGGATAAGCTGGCTAACTCGGTGTGACGGGTATGCGTGTGACCCTCGACGACTACACCCCTTCTCTCGAGCAAGCTGCGGAACAGCAGGCCGGCGAATCCCGCGGGATCTTCAACCGCCAGGGCTTCGTTGGCTCCAGGATCTCCCATCGGCATGTTTCCCCAGAGGGTCAGCACCATCGAGCCGGGTTCACGATTGATAAATATTTTCCGGCCAGTGCCCGCGGGCGTCGTAATGATGCGATTATCTACGCGGTAGTAATCGGAAAATGGCGTGATCGCGACACCTGCGGTCTCGCCGGCGCGGACAGCCGGCGTGATGTTGACAAAGATCACATTGTCATTGATGGTCAGAGCCGAGACTGGCGCGCCATCGGCCCAAACCAGATCGTCTTGTGTCCAGCCCTCGCCATAACGTTCAAAGGCAAAATAGGAATCGTCGGCGATCAGATCACCATCAACGTGCTTAACGCCTTTCTGTACCACGGCATCGGCGAGATTCTCGAGAGCCTTGATCGGGAATTCGCTGCGGTCGGCGCGACCGCTATAGGGAAGAACGCGGCCGGATAAATTCGGGTCGCCACGGCCCACGAGCGTCAAATCCCCATGCAAATGGCCGTCCGGGTCAATGGTCCCCGTGGTCTCGACCGTAGTACGGCACCTATAGTCGGGACCAATCAAGGCTAGCGCCGCCGCTGTAGTGAATAATTTTGTGTTGGAGGCGGGAATAAAGAGCTTGTCTGCATTTTGCGAGTAAAGGACCTGTCCGCTATTGAGAGAGACAATTTCAATCCCCCAGAAACCCCGCGCAATATCGGGGTCGGCAAGGATCGCGTTGACCTTGGGAGCAAGCAGGCGCGGGTCGGCGGCGTAAAGATGCGCAGTGGAGACGAGAACGGCAAGGAAAGCGACAAGCAGGCGCGCTGGGCGCATACTTTATTCTACCACTCACCTTGATGGGTCCCCGGTTTCTCGGAAACCCCGCCCCGAGCACACCTCCCTCGTTTAGAATCTGCCGGTATGCGGCCGATCTTTCACTGGAACCTGGGGACGCGAACCCTGGAACTGGGCAGAAGAACGATCATTATGGGTGTGGTCAACGTGACCCCTGATTCCTTCTCCGATGGCGGACTTTACTTCGACAAGGATCGGGCGGTCGAACATGCGCTTAAGTTGCTAGAGCAAGGCGCTGACATGGTGGACATCGGTGGTGAGTCGACCCGTCCGAGCGCCAGGGTGGTGATAAAAAGCGGAAGTGAGGGAGACGAACTGCTGAATTCGGACCTGGCCTCTCGAACTTCCGCCTCCCGCACGGCAGTATCCGAACCTGAGGAACTCGATCGCGTGCTGCCGGTCATCGCGGCGCTGAGGCGGGCGAAGCCGGACGCACTGATTTCCATCGACACCTACAAAGCCGGCGTTGCCCGTCAGGCAGTGGAGGCGGGGGCAGCCATCGTCAATGACGTAAGCGGCTTCCGCTGGGATCCCGAGATGATCAAAACACTGGCTGGCCTGAAATGCGGTGCGGTGCTTGTGCACATGCGAGGCCGGCCGGACCAGTGGCGCAATCTCAAGCCCCTGGCTGACCTCATGCTGGTGGTTAAGCGCGAGCTGAGCGACTGGACACAGGAAAGCGTGCGTCTCGGCATTAAGCGGGATCGGATCATTCTCGATCCCGGCCTCGGCTTCGGCAAGAACTTCGAACAGAATTACCCGTTACTGAAAAGGCTTGATGAACTCCACAGCTTGCGTTTTCCGCTGCTGGTGGGCGCATCGCGCAAATCCTTTGTCGGACGCGCTCTTG
>JBPYDQ010000792.1:0-6669 GCA_051986135.1 Terriglobales bacterium
ACCACGCCACTCGCTTTAGTCAGCTCATACGGTCCCGGAGTAGCCGAAACGTAGATCGCCTGATTGACGCGAGTCTCGAATTCTTCAAATTGCAGCGGGCGATTGTCCAGAGCCGAAGGCAGACGAAAACCGTATTCGATCAACAAGCTTTTGCGCGAGCGGTCGCCATGCCACATGGCGTGCAACTGGGGAATGGTTTGGTGCGATTCGTCGATGAACAATAGATAATCGCGAGGCACATAGTCGAGCAGAGTGGGTGGAGGCTCGCCAGGCAGGCGCCCGGTGAAGTGGCGGGAATAATTTTCGATGCCGTGGCAGTAGCCAACCGAGCGGATCATTTCCAGATCGTACATGGTTCGCTGATGCACGCGCTGGGACTCGACGAGACGGCCCTGCTTCTCCAATTCCTTTTCCCACCAAGCAAGCTCGGATTTGATGGAGTCGACAGCGGAACGTCGCGTTTCTTCCTTCATCACGTAGTGGGTCTTGGGATAAATCGGAAGACGTGCATACTTGTGCTTCACGGTGCCGAAGAGCGGGTCGATTTGGCAGAGTGACTCGACTTGGTCTCCCCACAGCTCGATCCGGTATGCCATGTCGTCGTAAGTAGGAAAGATCTCGATGACGTCGCCGCGAACCCGGAAGGTGCCGCGTCGGAATTCGCCGTTGGTGCGTTCGTACAGAATTTCCACTAACTTGCGAGTGATGTCTTCCCGTTTTATCTTTTGGCCTTTTTCGAGGAACAACAGCATGCCATAGTAGGCTTCCGGAGAACCCAGGCCGTAAATGCAGCTGACGGAGGCGACGATCAGGCAGTCGCGGCGCTCGAACAGCGACTTGGTGGCGGAGAGACGAAGCTTATCGAGTTCGTCGTTGATGGTGGCTTCTTTTTCGATGTAGAGGTCGGCGGCAGGAACGTAGGCTTCGGGTTGGTAATAGTCGTAGTAAGAGACGAAATATTCCACCGCATTGTGGGGGAAGAAGCTCTTGAATTCATGGTAGAGCTGGGCTGCAAGAGTTTTATTGTGTGCAAGTACCAGGGCTGGGCGGTTGACCGACTCGACAACCTTGGCCATGGTATAGGTCTTGCCCGAGCCGGTCACACCGAGCAGGACCTGATGCTGCTCGCGGTCGTATATTCCCCGGACCAGGGATTCAATGGCTTTACCCTGGTCGCCTTGGGGCTTGTAATCGCTGACTAATTTGAAGTCCATGTCGCTGGTCGTTGGCTAGCTGTTGAGAGACTGGCGGCCGCGGCCGCCGACACCAGGCGTTCAGACGCCCTACAGAATGAGATCTTGTCTCCTGAGCATCTCTCTATTATAGGAGAAAACCCGATGCTGGGCGGTCTGAAGGAGGTCAGCTACTGGGGGACTTCGCCGACGCCCACGATCTTCGTGTCGGTGCGGAACTTTTTATAGTCGCGATAGGTGGTCTGTTGATCCAAATTGAAGTTCTTCAGCAGCGCGACTCGCGCATCAACTCTTATGTCCATCTGTTTGGGCAGCCAAACCTCGTCGTTGATACGAGTCTGCTCCAGGACCACTCGCGTGCCCTTGTGAATGCGGGCAAGGAAAAGGCCAAAAGAGACTGTGTCTATCGCGACGGCGTCGAGTTTTGCCCACTGCAAGTCGTGCTGGTCGATCCAGGCACGAAAGCGAAATTTGGGCAGAATATTGGCATATTTCATTCTGGGCTGGAATCCAGGACGAGGTTCGGCATCGATGACATAGGTGTCGCGGCCTCCCAGTTTTTCAGTTCCCAGAAAATGGAAGTTGTAGGCGTCGGCCACTTCCGACACAAACTTCCGCCCCTCTTCCCGATCTTTTTCTTCCCGGGCCATTCGCCGTTTGCGGTCTTTATCGGATTCGTGCTCGCGCTTGTCTATGATCTTCTGAATTTTTTCGTCCTCTTTGGCTGCATCTTTCCGGGAGAGCGGCCGGTCGTTTTTTGAAATGAGCCGTTCCACCTGCTCTCCGTAGATCATAAGAATTTCGCTGGTCCGCACCTCGGTAGATTTGACCCGTCCTTTGCCGTCCAGCTTGTGCTCCTCTTCTCGCTCAATGTAGGTGTAGTTGCGCTGGCGCTTGTCGTTTTCGATATCGTTATCCGCGCTTATGCGAAGCACGTTTCGCATTTGCTCTTCCGACAACATGCCGGCGGCGTCCGGGACGAAATTGGACGAAGTAACGGCAGGCGAGTTCGAGTCGGCTTTGTCGTTAACCCCAGGTGGCTGAGGAGATTTGCTGTCAGAACTGGAGACCTGCGCCAGGGCGAAGGTTGACAGTAAGAGGAGGATAAAGACTGGGGCCCTCGACAGCTGCATAAGGTGAACCTACGAGAGCAATCGCGGAAAAGTTCCGAAAGACACGGTGGAAAAGCTCGTTTAAATTGTCGCACCCGGAGAGCAGTCTGGCAATCCTCGGTAGTCGTGGGTTCTTTAACTGCCAGCTAAAACCAAGAACTGGTTGGCTCGGACCAACCGGTAACGAGCAACCATGGGTTGGACGAGCATCATGGCTGAAGCGACTTGTTTCCGGACTGCCGCCGGACGGACTCAGAGCGGCTTTTCGGCGCGGCCGAGGCAGCCAGCGCGGAAGGAGCGGTCATCGAGGCGGTGAAGCCGCTTTTCCATTCCAGGCTTCAACAAGCGAAAGTGCGTAATGGTGAAGAGGTGCTCGGCGATAAACCAGACAGGTTCTTCCGTCGTCATCCAGTCGAGGCGATCAAAGCGTGACAAGTTCACGGGGCGGGAAAAGGTGCGCAGGGACCGCTCACGGCGGAGATTGAAATAGCCTTCGAAGTAACTTACTGCCAGCTCGCGGAGGGAGCGATAAACCGGCTCGCGGTAGCGGCAGCCCGAGTAGTTGGATTTGGCGATCGCGCCCCAGTGATGGTCGATTTTGTAGATCGCAACTACATGGTCGGTGTCGGCCTCAGCCTCCAGATCGAGTACCAGGGGAGGGTAGCCGTTGGCTCTGAGCGCAGCGGCCGCGAAGATCGCGCCTTCCAGGCAGTGGGCAGTGCCCTCTCTTAGCACCCGCCGGGGTGACCAGGCGGTATCGGCGAGGTGGTAAGGCATGGCGTCAACAAATCGTTGAATTCCGTGCGGGTCTTTCAGGCTGCGGAGTTTGCGCAGTTCCTTGGCTGTGAAATCTAGGTGACCGATGTTCATTTAGATGGAATGAGTGCCAGTGTAGCGCAAAGACAGGGTCAGGGGCAGAGTTGAACAAGGATCCCGCCCTAAACAAGGATCCCGCCCTAAAAAAGGGCGCGCCGAGTCGCGTCATCGCCGAAGAGACGCTTTGGTGCGAACCCGTCTTCATAAATTCCTTTACTACGTCACTCCGAAGCCACGATCGGTTCCAGCAAAGAGGTGAACCAGGTCCGCGGGGGTGTCGACCAGCACGTCGGGGGGCGCATCGTCCAGTGTGCGAGGGGCGAAGCCATAGGTCACTCCACAAGTCCATAAATCGGCGTTGCGGCCTGTAATCACGTCAATGGCGGAATCTCCGATCATGATGGCCTCCTGGGATCGAACTCCGGTCTCCTCCAGCAACGTGTACACACCCGTGGGATCCGGCTTCTTCGTATGGAAACTGTTGCCACCGTAAACACGGATGAAGAACTCTCCTAGTCCGAGTGCGTCGACGATGGCCCGTGAGGGATTTACCGGCTTGTTCGACAGCACCGCCATGCGGCGCTCGGAGCCATTTTGATTGCCAAGAGTCTCAAGCGCTTCCTTTACCCCGGGATAGGCATGGGTATGATCGAGCTTGTGCACCCGGTAATAGGAGAGGAAATATTCCAGAGCTTCTTCGACAATACGTTCGTCGTCCGGATCTCCCAGTGCGCGACGAACCAGCATGGGAGCGCCGTCGCCGATGTAGCTGGCGATGGCGTCGCCAGGTAACTCAGGACGACGGAAATGCTGCAGCATGGCGTTCACCGACTGGACCAGGTCCAGGCGCGAGTCCACCAGGGTACCGTCGAGATCAAAGATTAAAAGCTTGAGCTTACTTCCGTCAAAAGGCCGGGTAAATTTCACCATCGTTCCAAGGAAAGGTCTTACGTGGCGTCGTCCAGTCCTGGTTGTATTCACCCCAGGAACCGCCGATTACCGGATTCAAGCCACAACCTCCAGTCAATCAAGTATATTCGGAACTGGGGGTCCCGTTTTACAATCGAGTTGGCGCAAGGGCCTAGCGTGAGGGGAGATGGCAACTACAAAAATCGAACCCAAGATCGGCCGCTCGGCAGTCGCCGAAACGAGTGAAAAGACATACGAGGGCCTTAGCCGCGACCAGCTTGTAGAAGCCTATCGCCTGATGTACCTGTCGCGGCGGCTCGATGACCGCGAGATTCTCCTCAAGCGGCAGCAAAAAATCTATTTTCAAATCTCGGGGGCCGGGCATGAGGCAATTGGGGTAGCTGCCTCTTTTGCCCTGAAGCCGGGGTACGACTGGTTTTATCCATATTATCGGGATAGGGCGCTGTGCCTAGGTCTGGGCGCGACACCCTACGACATGTTGCTACAGGCGGTGGGAGCGGCCAACGATCCCTCGTCAGGCGGACGGCAAATGCCGTCGCATTGGGCTTACAAGCAGCTGAATATAGTTACCCAGTCGTCGCCGACTGGATCGCAGATCCTGCAGGCAGTGGGCTGTGCTGAGGCTGCGCCCTATCTGAACCGGCGCCCGAACGCTTCGAAGAAGGTGGCGGGCGATTATCGCGAGTTCAAGGATGTTCGCTTTCACCCAGACGAGGTTACCTACGTTTCGCTTGGCGATGGGACGACCAGTGAGGGCGAGTTTTGGGAGGCGCTGAATTCGGCTTCCAATCTGCGATTGCCGCTTTTGTTTGTGGTGGAAGATAACGGCTACGCCATCTCGGTGCCGGTTGAGGTACAAACCGCGGGTGGCAATATTTCGCGACTGGTTGTCGGGTTTCCTAACTTCCATTTTGAACAGGTCGATGGGACTGATGTAATTGCCAGCTATGCGGCTGTCAACCGTGCTGTGTCCCATTGCCGCGCCGGCAACGGGCCTGGTTTTGTTCATGCCCATGTGATTCGGCCTTATTCGCACTCGCTGTCCGATGATGAGCGGCTGTATCGTCCGGAAGCGGAGCGGCAGCGGGACGCGGGCCACGACCCGATCACACGCGCCCGTCGATTCCTCGCACGCGAGACGATCCTGGACGAGGACGGGATAAAGCAGCTGGAAAAAGAGGTGGACCGGGAGATCCAACAGGCAACGGACCGGGCGCTGGAAGCTGCGCCACCAACACCGGATTCGGTAGAAAAGTTCGTTTATTCGCCCGACGTCGATCCAACTTCGTCAGCCTTTGATACCCAGCCCGTATTCCCGCAGCCGGTACAAGCCACCGACGGCGGAGAAGCCAAGAAAGCACCCGCCGCGAAGACCATGGCCGACTTGATCAATGCCACGCTGAAAGACGAAATGCGACGGGACGAGCGCATGATAATTTTCGGCGAGGACGTGGCCGACTGCAGCCGCGAGGAATATCTGCAGCAAAAATTGATCAAAGGCAAAGGCGGAGTCTTCAAACTCACATCCGGCTTGCAAAGTGAGTTTGGATCGGACCGGGTTTTTAACTCGCCGCTGGCCGAGGCGGCCATCGTGGGGAGGGCAACGGGACTTGCCACCCGCGGTCTGAAGCCCGTCGTCGAGATACAGTTCTTTGACTACATCTGGCCAGCCATGATGCAGCTGCGCGACGAACTGCCTGTTATACGTTGGCGTTCGAACAACGCCTTTTCCGCGCCAGCCGTGATCAGAGTGGCTATCGGCGGATATCTGACGGGAGGCGCCATCTATCACTCGCAGTGCGGAGAAAGCATTTTCACGCATATTCCGGGGCTGCGCGTGGTGTTCCCTTCGAACGCGCTCGATGCGGCTGGGCTTTTGCGCACGGCTATCCGTTCCGATGATCCAGTGCTGTTTCTGGAGCATAAGCGGCTCTATCGAGAGACGTTTGGGCGGTCGCCTTATCCCGGGCCCGATTACATGATCCCGTTCGGCAAAGCGAAGGTTGTCCACCCAGGCATGCACTTGACCTTCGTCACCTATGGCGCGGTGGTCCCGCGTGCGCTGCAGGCGGCGCAGAAGCTGGAACGCGAAAACCACATCAGCGTGGAAGTGATCGATCTGCGTTCGCTTAACCCGTTCGATTGGGAGACGATTGCCGCTTCTGTGAAGAAGACCAATCGCGCCCTGGTGGCCTACGAAGATTCGCTGAGTTGGGGATACGGAGCCGAGATTGCTTCACGAATTGCCGACCAGTTGTTTGAGGATCTCGATGCACCGGTGCGACGAGTCGCAGCTAAAGACACCTTCGTTGCCTACCAACCCTTGTTAGAGAATGCCATCCTCCCGCAAAGCGCGGATCTCCTCATGGCGATGAAGGAATTGGCCCAGTACTGAAATGCGCGCTCCCAAGGCTCTAAAAGGCTTGGGATCTACTTGAGTTTGCCACAAGCGAGCCACGCGAGCCGCATGGATCTGCTTGCCTTTCCAGAGGATCGAAGAGCGCGACCGGATAGGTCGCGATCTCTCTGACCGCGTCCCCTCCCCCCACAGAGCTGGTAGTTCGCTGGCTTGCTGGACTTCGTGATCAATTTCGTGATTCATGAGGACACAATGAGCC
>JBPYDQ010000793.1:0-4107 GCA_051986135.1 Terriglobales bacterium
CGTCGAGACTTTTACCTATGGTTTCGACGCGTCTTTCTGGTTCGCCATGAGTGGGCGCTGGTTCGGGTACTGTTCCTTGTTGGTCGCAAACAATCCCGCGCCCAACCCGCCGGGCGCGGGACGGCGACCGCGAAGATAGGTATGATTCGGTTCGCCTTAGGATTCCGGTAATGAGATAGAGTCGCGCCGAAGTCTGCTTTGCACCCGTTCTCCCCTCTTCGGTAACCGCCCCAGGTTTTTTGCAGAGCACGTTTACCTGAGCCTGTGCTGTACGCATCGCATACTCTCGATGCATATGGTTCGGTCCAGACGCGTCGACTTCGGAGAGGGCGTGGTCATACCCTTCGGACGAACACAGGTGTTTGAGACCATATTGCTTACCCATCTTCGTCCGCTTTTCCAATTCCCCTGAAACGGTAGACAGCCAGTTCTGAGTACCTGCACAACGTGTCAAGTCCAATCACTCCATAGCGAATTTTGCCTTGCAATGTGGAGCGCGGAGTCATTCGTTCCGCCAGAGTTGTGCGACCGTCATCCATTGCGGGTCGCTGTCGAAACTTCTCTTTGAATGCAACTTCTGACAATGGAGATGAGCAACCGATTCCTGCCGGACTAAGCGACTGTGCATCGTTTCGGACCGATCGCGCGCCTCGGCAGTTCCCGCTGATGGCCTGCAGATGCGCGACCGTGCGCCGACACAGGCGACTGAGGCCAGCTCGTATCGGAAATTCGGGCGAGTTCTGAGCCGCTTACACGAGCGGCCCCTATCGGCGCACGGCACTGGAAGAGGACGAGGGCGTTTTTCGGGGCAGCGGCTTCAACTTCGGAGGTTTGCGGCCATGCCGCGCAGCGCCCAGCACCGAGAGGTAAATCAGTTGCTCGCCAGACGCGACGCATCGCAACATAAGCCCGCCCCGGCTCATGTCTCCGCGGCCGACGAATTCTGCTGGGAACATCAGTTGTTCGCCGAAGATGTCGAGCAAGGGATCCACGTATTTCGGGGTGGCAATGCTGCCTAGGAGTATGATCTGACAGCTTGTACCAACCCTATCCGCGATGAGTTGCGCGTCGCGTTCGAGCGGCGCTCTGTATCGCGCGTCTGCCGAATCCAGGTTACCTGCTGTAATCTGCCGCAACCGATCCAGTGTGACCGTAGTGTCGGGAGGCACAAGGCCGCCACTGGCAGTAATAACGAATGCCCCGTGAACACCCTGTGGGGCATCGCTGAAGGCGGAGGCGTATGCCAGTTTTCCACGAAAGTACAAACCGCTGATGAAACTGAACAGCTCCCCGAGCGGCACGCCATGCCTGCGCAAGCGCCGGGTCATCTCTAATTCGGAACTCGCACCCATAACGAGCGCAGCTCGAGTTCCAGCAACGCTGGCAGGCGACAGCAGAAAAATCCTGTGCACTTCGGACATCGAGAGACTCCGGCGTTTTCGAGGGTGAAGACCATGTCGGGGGGGACTTGCAGCCCAACAGAGCCGCAGCATTTTAATTTTATAGCAGAAAAGCCGCACGTGATCGCTTGTTCAGAAGCAGGAGCTGATTTGCCGAGGGGTTAGGTGATCCCTATTTGCGAAAATCCGTCAATTCCCCTGTACACGGGAACCAGACATGGGGGCGCGTACCGTTTGTTTGACCCAGTGGTGCCTAGCAAAGAAGTACCCTCTGTATGTTTCTCCAGCCTTCCCGATCAGGATCAATCGGCAGTTTGCTGTAAGTTGCGTCTTCAACCACCGGCAGGCTGTTTGGATGGGAAAGTGTCGGCGGCACCGTTTGAGGCGGGCTACTGTTGTGATTGATCTCGAACCCATCGAGCTCTGCCGGCATCATAAGCAACGAAAGCTTTTCTGAGGAAGCGAGTATGATCACAAATCCGTCCGCTCTTGATGCCAGCCGCGCCGCTCTGAACAGGTTGCCCTTTTTAGCCGGAACTGTACTCCAGTTCAATCTCAACCATGAACTCAAGCAACTGCGAAGCCACGATTCATGGAAAAGGAACACCGGACGCAGCTCGAAGACCCTCGCCAAGTACCCCGATCTTCATATCGTCCTCGTTCTCATGAAGTCCAAAACGAGAATGAACGAGCACCATGTGGATGGCCGAATTTCCATCCAGTTGCTTAAAGGCAGAATCCGGCTACATTCGCTCAATCAGGACACGGAAATTCTTCCTGGCGATCTACTGGCATTGGAGTATGGAATTCTCCACCAAATCGAGGCGATAGAGGAAAGCGCGTTTTTGATCACTATTTCCTGGCCGGGAGGGACGAAAGAGCAGCGGCACGCGCGATACGCGGTTTCCTAGCAACTATATGCTCTTCGCTAGTGGGCCATTGCCTATTTCACTCTCGAGCTACAAGCTGACAAGCAGAGAAGACATTGCCGGCTGCTGGGGTAAATGAACTGCTCAACCCTGCTCTGCCTGGGGCGTCCTAGCAAACGGCTGACCGGCATATTCAGGTCTCTTCGCTATTCGCGCAGCTCATCAAGCTAAATCTGTATCGTCGTGATATCGGTGTGTTCCTCCATGGCCTGCAAGCCGTGGATGTCGCACCGCCTCGACCAGCATGGTTGCGAAGCAACGCCTAAGCTTAAGCTAGTGTGGTGATTTTTCTGCCGATCGCCTTCTCAGCAAGTTCACTGGGGCAGATGAAAGCAAGCCGGCGTGTGGGCGGTTCGCCATTCTGCAGGGGGCGAAGAAGTGTCGGAGATACTGGTGGCAAGAGGACCGATTCCTGCTTGACATTCTCATGGATGGCGAAAGTGGCGACTTCGCGGGACGCCGGAATTGGGAATTCTTAAAATCCATTAAGAATCCGAATGACATTTTGCTTCGAGAATCAGCAGCGGCTATATAGCCGGTTGTTACAAAGTCAAAATGGAAATTGTGCTTTTAGGCCTATGCTCTCTCGCACCCACATCTGGCAACTAGTCAGGAGCTTCATATGCGTCGGGTTCCTGTTTCGATATGGGCACGTCTTCTGCTGGTTCGCTTTGTTCTCCCCGTGCGTGCCCAGCAGCCGGCAAACGCAGCGGTTCCAACTCTGTAGTGCCGCACCAACGCGGTTACTACATCCATCCTGAGCTGTATGGAGCGCCGGAAGAGAAGGGCGTCGAGTGGGGCGCGGAATCCAGCATGGATGCTGCAGGTGCAAGAGCTGAGAGCGACAGAATTGGCCCATGCAAGAAATCAGCCCAGTCGGCGAGCGCGAGTGCGTCCCGCGCACAAACGACGCCGGGCGCGGTCCATACTCCAAGGGTCTGCCGTGAACCACTGCAGGTCCGACACCTCTGCTTCGAGTCGACGACGGTAGAGCGCTACATTCACCTGCTCGACGGGCTTGGGATAAAGTTGTGCCGATAAAAGCAAGCCCAAGAAAAGCGGAGGGAAATAGTATTGCGGGACGTTTTTGTCGCTGCATTATCGTCGCGTGCTTGAGAACGTTCTATCCGGGATAACCCCATGTTTCTAGAGAGAAGATTACTCTGTAAGTTTTGGCACTTCCCCACCTACTCCCGGTTCGTTAACCTTAAATAAGAACGCACAGTCAGGCCGAGCCTGCTTCTCGTCCAAGCAACACGCGGTAGGTTCGGCCTGTTTAGGTTAGTTAGACCTCCGTGCGCCATGGCCGCAACCAAAGGTGCGTTCCGAGCCTTCAGCGGTCAGCCTTCAGTAATCAGCTCTTCGCTTGCTGATCGAGTCCTTGCCCATCGACCCCGCGGCTCAACTCGTTCTTGATGCAAGCAGAAAGGCGTTCTTTCAGTGGCTGGCTCAGGGCGTCAAAGATGGAAATTCAGCCAGGACCCAACCTGTTGAGCACTGTCGACGCGTGCTAGAATTCCGAGACCTATCACAATCGGGAAACCAAGAAACTGGAATCGCAGTACAGGCTATCAGAAGTACTGGTCCACTTACTGGCGCGAATGGGAAATCGATATCGTCTTCCGCATGGCCAACTGCGACGGCTCTATCCCGCTTAGTCCACCCCGCCATAACCGCCTTTTTCAGTCCAGACAGTACGCGTATGGGAAAGGATTTTCGGGGCAAGATTGACCAGCTTTTTTCGGATAAAGCTCGTCAGTGACTTGGAAACGTGGTCC
>JBPYDQ010000794.1:0-8393 GCA_051986135.1 Terriglobales bacterium
TTGTCGCCCTGAAGCAACACTCGATGGTTGTCATTGGGCTCCACGGCCAACATCACGGATCCACTTGCGTTCGAGCTTGGTACGAACACGCTCTTACCGTCGGAGGCCCAATCGATGAAATTCAGGCGAGGCCATTCATTAAGTGTTATGTCGTACGTGCTCTTGTCGGCCACCTTCATGAACGTGACTTTCCGCTGCGGACCGTACAAAATCAGCGCGAGTTGCGAGCCATCAGGGGAAAGGCTACAGTTTGGCTGCTCGCTCACCTGGAAGCTGGCGAATTCCTGGGTCTTACCAGACTCCGGGTCGAATGAAGAAAAGCGGGTTGTGAGGCCCTCTTGAGCACTGAGGAGGCAGAGTTTCGAAGGACTCTGCGCACACTGGATGTTCGAGACAGAAGCTTTTCGAAGGATCAGTCGCGGCGATCCGCCTACCAGCGGAACTCCCATCACGCTGACCATCTGTGCTGGTTCCTCTGAGTTGTGCCCAACCAGATACAGAACCTGGCTGCCATCTGGATTCAGGCGTGGAAGGATGATGCCGCGACCCTCGACCAGCACCTCGGGCACGGATTGATCAATGCCCTGCCGAAAGAGCTTATAAGTGCCATTGCGATTCGACGAGAACAAGACTGCCCGGCTATCCGGCGTCCAGGCGGTGGCAAAATTCGGGTGCTCATCGAGAGTCAGACGACGGGGAATCTTAAGGCGGCCTTCCTCCCGATCAATCTCTGTCAAGAAAACCTCTAGGAAGGTGTTTACTCTCCACAGAATCAGCCGCTTGCCATCGGCAGTTACGCTCAGCCCGCCGATTCCTCCGACACCTTTGGTGAGTTGCTTTGGCTCACCCTCAGCCTCTCCGGTCTTCTCGTTGACGCGAACCGACCAGATTCCAAAATCAATGAGTTCGCTGCGCGGATCCTTCCGGTAGGCATATAGAAGCGACCATCGGCAGCCCAAGAGAGTGCCGGATCCAACTGTACCGAACTCTCCAGGACCTTTCCCGGGCCACCATTGATCCCGATCGTTTCGATCAGCCGCGAAAGATTATAACGCTCGGCCGCTTCAAACAATATTTCCTTCCAATTGCTTCGGGCCGTGGCAGGAACGCTAGTTTCAGTAAACGGATCACCCCTTTGTGTTGTGAGAATCGCAAAATAGCTGAGTGGCCTTCTTTATCGCACTCTCGTCGAGGCGGCCAACGGATGACGCTTACCCACAAACTCGACTTGCTATGCAGAGGCAGAAGTTCTTTGGCGGAATCTTTGGCTTGCCGGACGTGATATTCAAACGTCAGAAGTCCGAATCACGTACTCCTGTCAAAGCACGGGAGCTTGATGCCACGCACCTACCCATTATCGCCGAGTCCTAACAGCACTTCCTCTACCGCGGGCCCGACAAATCGTACCATTGCAGTAGAAAATAGACACACAACATCCCGTCTACGCGCGCCGGTCGTATCGGGTGCGATGCTCTTTCAGAGAACATAATTCGGCCCACGCACCAACTCATCCATCGCAGAAAGAAGGTCCTGTTTGGTTTTCTTCGTGCACCGCGCAAAGCAGGTGATTTTCGCCACTGTCCTCTGCTTCATACTGGAGCTACTCTCCGAATAGAAGAGTCCATATTTTTCGCGGCAAGGCAACCATCGTCTCTTCAGAAGGTGTAGGACAGTCCAATTAGTGGAACAGCCCTAGCCCGCAGACCACCGTCGTTCACCGCAATCTCTACATTCGCCGTTACGAGGAAGTTGCCATACGGGCTGAACTTTGTTCCGAGAGAGATTGCATCAAGATTAGCGGACGATTTATACAGTTGAATCGTAGGGGTAGTAACGCCATTCACATCCGTGAATAGCGCTGGCCTGATGCGTTGAAGACTGGACAGTCGCTGCCCCACGAAGTCTCCAATAACCGTCAAACGTTTCGACACGCCCACATCAAGCCCACCACTATAAAAAAACACGTTTGGAAGCTTCCCGGTCGTGCCTGTGGCCACATCGCCCACCAGAATAGAGTCGCCGTTGTACTGGTACCCAAGGTTGACATGCGGGGAGACTCGAGCGCTATAAGAAGCAACAAAGAACGGCTCGACACCGACTGCTCCAGAGCCCAAGAAATTTGGGGCATCGCCAGTAGGAGTACGCACGTCTAGACCAAGGGCCAGTCGTAGATGTTCTTGTTCCAGAACCGTTCCCTTTACGCGGAAGACTACATCACCGATACCAGCCGCACTCTTCGGAGGAAGAGTAGGGTTTGGTGTTGCGCTTGGGCATGTACCAACCAACCCCCCGGGGAATATCTGGTTAAGACTGCCGGCCGGATTCGAACAATTGAAAAAGTGGTAGTATCCAGGCGCGCCGCCACCAGGATAGGTTAATGAGTAATACGGCTGGCCGAGAAGAACAGGTTGCGGCGCGATGCGGACGATGGTGGCATCTGATGTGACAGAAAATCGCACATCATTAATCGGCATCGCCACCGAAGCGTCGATCCGGTTTGTGAGTCCAAAGGTCGCGTAAAGCGTAAATTGATTTACGTTCAGAGCGATCCGGTTCTGAGTCGTAATGTACTCACTCCGGAATGGAGGATTGCTACCTTGCTCTTTTAGGTGTGGAAAAACGACCGGCAGGTCCTTCAAATCAATGCCATCGAGAGTGGAAAAATGAAAATACTGATAACTGCTGGCGACATATAGGTGGTGCTTTCCGATCGTCTCCGCCCGTTCAGTAAGTATTGGACCAAAACTTTGGCTGGAACGAATCACGGCCCCTGTTGCACGATCGAAGGTGAACAGCAGCCCGGAAGCAGGAGACGCCAACGGCAACAACGTCAGCTCTGTTCCAATCGCGCCGGTCAGAGGCACAAAATTCTGCTGGAAACTGCTCACAAAATGGGCAAAGTGATTAGGGTTGGGGAGTGTCAGGCCCTGAGGCCCAAAAGTCTGGGGAATCACGCAGACCAGAGTGCTGCTGTAGGAAGGCTGACAAGCGTTCGCTGGCTGTTGTTGAGCAAACAGCCAGGCCGGGAAGATTGCACAACAAAGCAACAGCAACTTCAGAGCGTAGGATCCCATCGAGGAATTCATTTCGGCAGTCTTGTCAGGGCTGTTGGGTTATTAAGAAGCCAAAAGCGTTTCTTGTCAAGGGAAAAGTTAATCTCATCCTTGTTCTCAGTTTATGGACTCGATTAACCAAGAACTCGATCTCCATTGAAGCCTTATGGTGATCTGGTCTGAGAAAGTATTCTTTGTGCCGCTGGCGGCATAGAGGAGAGTCCGTTCACATTTCACAGTTGCGGTGTCGCCCGATATGCTGGGATCACCCAGCGGCTTGAGATCCATCTTGATACTGCTGGCGTTCTTGAATGTCTCCGAAATCTTCTTTCGATTCAGCGCAGGCCAGACAGCGGCGAGCTCGTTTACATCTTTGTGCTCATATGCCGCTGCGTAACTTCTAAGCGCCTTCAGGACAGCGTCGCGATCCGACGCAGTCCGCAACTGCTGTATGCGCTCCGTGGCTTCGCTCACATGAGGACTGTTTGGGTGCTTGTTAATGAATGCCTGTAAGTCGCGAGCATTGCCAGCCTCCTTCGCTTCCTGCCACTCTTGCTCAGCAGCGGCATCAATGGCAGATGTACTAAGGGCGACCGAGGTAGTAATGGTGGTGGATAAGGGTTGTTTCTGGTTCTGGCGCGCCTGCGGGATCCTAACGGTCAAATACAGCTGTGCTTCCACATAGTGCGGGCCCCACTTAATATTGGCAAACTCGTGCTGCGCTTCGTCGTATTTGGTCTCATTAAACCTTTGCACGCCAAGTTTGAAACGCTCGTCGTTCTTCTTCCGCTCCCTATCGATCTCCTCGGTCATGACCTTGCAGAGCATCTTCGCGTCTTTGAACGTGGGGTCTAGTTTCGCGACTTGGCAGTAGAGTTTTTGGGATTCTTCCGTCTTGCCATCGTTGGCAGCGGTTTCGGCAGCCTTATAGATATTCTTCTTGCTCCCACTGTCTTGCGGCCAAGCTGTGCCCATAGAAACAACTATCACCAGCAAGCCAGTAATTCGAATGTTTCTGCCCATGCTCATAATTGCCCTGGACGGATCATCTCTTCGCCAACGTGAGTGGCGGCAAAACGCGTTTTTCTTCATTCAGGCGGAGTCGCGACAGCACTTTGATATCGGAAACGATTGCTCCTTTTGTAGCCCTGATCCGATAACCGTCTCCCGGCGGGACAAGTGTCAGTTCATAACTGCCGTCGTCGCTGGTTACAACCGTCCGGGTAAAATGCTTGGACTCATTTTCCAGTTTCACTTCCGCTCCTGGTACACCCTTCCCGCTGGTGTCATATACGCTTCCCAGAATCTTGCCTGTCAGCTGAACAAAATAGGTTGCTCCATGGGCTTGCCGCCGTGGCAAGGCAAGCTCGAGTTTGTCCGCAACATCTTTAGTGATTTGCTGGACGCAGGTTTCGACGTCCTCGCCGTCCAGCGGGCCTTCGTAAGATTGGCTCAAGATCAGCGCTCCCGTCTTGACGTTCAGAAGTTCCACGTGGATTACAAAAGCGCTGTCGCGCACGACTGTGACCTGAGCGGTAATCACAGCCGGCACACCGAGATCTTGTCCGGCCTTCCTGGGATCCAGCTCTTGGCTCTTAAACCTTGCTGTTTGACTACCTGCGAGCGTTGTGAGTTCCTTCATGTCGGAAAGGCGGTCCACCAGTTCTCGCGCGAGCAGTTCCCGCAATAAGGAAGCACTCTCATTATCAGAGGGGCTGCCAAAGGGAAGCACTGCGACCGTCCTAACCGCGGGGCGTCGGAAAGTGAAATATCCGGCAACAGAAAGGGCCAGCAACACGAGTGCCACGGCGGCGGCCAAGAACAGTCGCGCCACCGGCTTGCCTCGCATAACGGCAGTCCGCATCTTCGCGAGTTCGCCGGCATTGATTGTGGCGGTGTGTCCTAATGAGATATGACGCTTGAGACGTTCCAAGTCTGATTTGAAGTCTTCGATCGTCTGATACCGGAGCTCACGATCCTTCTCCAACGCGCGCATCAGAACTGCTTCCCACTTGAGAGACAGATCGCGATTGAGCACGATAGGAGATTGAGGGTCTTTGTGCAGAATGGATGCAAGAACCACGGCGGAAGTCTTGCCCTCAAACGCCTGCCGGCCGGTAGCCATTTCGTACAAGACGCAGCCGAATGAGAAAATGTCGGACCTCTCGTCCACCTCTTCACCGCGGGCCTGCTCCGGCGACATGTAACCAGCCGTGCCGACAAGAGCCCCAGTAGAAGTCGCGGAACCATCCGACCCAGCCGATATCGTGGCCGTGGCGTGTCGGCGAAGCGACGTTAGCTTAGCGAGGCCGAAATCCAGGACTTTGACTTGGCCACGTGTGGTCACGAAGATGTTTCCGGGCTTAATGTCGCGGTGGATAATGCCGGCACCGTGCGCCGCTTCGAGGGCTTCCGCGATATGGATACCAAGTTCGATGAGGCGAGATTCCGGGATCGGTTTCCGTCCTATGTAGCTTGCGAGAGTGACCCCGTGGAGCAACTCCATCACGATGAAGGGCTGGCCTTCGAACTGGTCAATCTCGTGGATTGTGCAAATGCAAGGATGATTTAGGGCCGACGCAGCGTGTGCTTCGCGTTGAAAACGATCCAGCGCGAAAGGATCTTGGATGGAGTGTTGTGACAGGAACTTGACAGCCACCCGGCGGCCGAGTCTGAGGTCCTCGGCCTCATAGACCACACCCATCCCACCCTCTCCAATCTTTTGAAGAATCTTGTAATGGGATACAGTACGACCTATCACCCGTTCAAACCTCCCAGGGCCACGAGCAGGTTAGCCGAAATCTCTTTTTTACCCAGAAACGGCGACAATCATACTCCCATTTTCGCCCGGCTCGCGATGGATGAAAGGATTTATCATCAGGAGTGCCACTAACGTCCTACCATCGACACCACGACAGCGCAAACCAATGCAGCTCGGTGAAAGGCAAATCTCAGCAGAGATTTGCCGCCCAATCCTGGTTTTTGCCAGGTCGATGCCGATGGACGCGACGAAAAAGGCAAGACCCTGCGCAGCTCGGCGAGTCCTAAACCAGAATTTCCGTTTTAGAATCTTGGAATGCGCAGAATGTACTGCTGATGTAATGTTTCTTGTTTGACCGCCGCAAGGTTCGATGTTTGCCTCGGTTTCCAAGCGATCATACAGCAAAGCTACCCTTCCGGGCGTAGGTACCCGGGAAACGCCTTTACTTTGAAGCGATTTCTCAGACACCTATCCCTCTCTCCATGATTTCGACCTATTTGATTGCCAGGTACCGCCCTTATCCAGTCGGCAGCGGCAGCACGGCGATTCGCCATACCATGCTTCCGAATAAACGCCGCGTCAGATGGCTCTCTGCCAAACATAGCCAGTAATACCGGGCGTTCTTCACCAACCGGCCACCCGTTTTCACCAGCCTCTGCTGTAAGCTGGTCAATGACCACTTCTCAATCCGCTGCGGCAACACCAGCCGCCGCCACAGGTTCCCGAGGTTGTAAGCGATTACGCTTAACCAAAGCCGCACCTCGTTCGACCGAAAGCGATGCCAAGATAACCGCGTCATCTTGACGGCCTGCTTGTCTTCCTTGATCCACTGCTCGGCCGTCCCTCGCTGGCTGTAGAAGCACACCACACTCCGGCTGGGTCGGGCGACGCAAAACGATCCGCAAGCGCATGCGGGCCGAACTGCAGCAGCTTAAGCAGGAGCTCCATCGGCGCATGCATGATCCTATAACTCAAACGGGGAGATGGCTCCAATCGGTCGTGTAGGCTACTTCAACTACTACGCGGTACCAGGAAACCTCGACAGCCTCGGGGTGTTTCGAGAACGATTACTGGGACTGTGGTGGCGCAGGCTGCGTCGCCGGAGCCAGAAGCATCCATTCTCGTCTACCCGCACGCTAGCGTTAGGGGATCGCTGGCTTCCGCAACCGCGTGTGCTCCATTCATATCCCGCAGTTCGCTTCACCGCCAGACCTCCGAGATAAGAACCGGATGCTAATGAGCGCCCGTCCGGGTCCGTCCGGGGGGTATCACGCAAGTGATATCCCTACCGGGCTCAAGTAATCCGGCTGGCAGCGGTCGTTTATGAGACGCCTGTTTCAGCAACTAACGAAACTGCTGTAGACTTCCGCATGCGCAAAATCTGAGGAGGGGTTATGTTCAGCATTTACAACATTGCGTTCCTCATCGGGCGGGTCATCGTTGGCGGCTTTTTCCTCATGTATGGCTTCATTCACTTCGCGCAATTCAACAAGTTGACCGGATACGCCAAGAGCAAAGGTGTACCCGCTGCTGCCCTCGCTGTGGGCGGCTCGGGCGTACTTCTTTTATTAGGCGGACTGAGCCTGCTCCTTGGCTATCACCCAACCATCGGAGCGGCGCTATTGGTGATTTTCCTTCTGAGCGTCTCATTCGGCGTCCATAATTTCTGGACGGTTCATGACGATGCAAAGCAGGCGGAGATGATCAGCTTCCTAACAAACATGGCCATACTGGGTCTGCTGCTGATGACCTTGGCCATCCCGAGGCCGTGGCTGATGAGTCTCGGCCATTGATACTAGCGCACACGCGAACTACCCGCGATCAGTTGCGTGCGACCTCTAGTTCACCGCACAAATGATGAGTGCTACTGTTCTGCGCGTTTCGTCATTCTCCGAGACATGTACTGAGTGATACCGTTGAAACATCCCCGTTACGGTGCGCCGGGATAAACCGGCATGAAGCAGGCGCGGCGGACACTGAAAGTTGCGGATAGTCTCCATTTCGACTGAGCCTGGCCAGTCGCGGGTCTTCGTCCTATACCTTGAATGGTCCACCAGGGCGCCTAAAATCTTGAGGCCCGCCAACAACCACCCGATGGTTGCTGACAGGCCCCTAATCATTACCGTGGACTTGACGCCGACAGCATACACCCCGAAAGGCGGTCCACGATGATTTTTGTCACCTTAACGCTGAACGACAATGAATGGGAGCGGGTCCGCGGCGTGGCCATGAATTACTGGCCAAACGAACCGCTGGAACGCCAGTTATCGAAAAACGAAGCGTGCCGACGCTTGCTGATAGGCGGCTTGACATCGCTTCAAGCTACTAGCGCCGCCAATCGGAAACAGATAGCCGATACTTACGCCCGGCCTGTCAATCCGCCCGCCGGCACCAACATCGGGCCTTACCTGCCTGGCGCTCCGCGGTAACCCCGGGGTAGCCCCGGCGCCTGGAAGCAAAAACAGCTCCGCAGCGAATATCGCTTAGAGCCGCATATTTATTAGGGATTTTTGGTCGGGAGAGAGGATTTGAACCTCCGACCCCCTGGTCCCGAACCATGGTATCGTGGCGGTAAAATC